>NZ_JBFTSK010000021.1:0-119514 GCF_056399985.1 Chitinophaga sp. 01L420 | reverse complement strand
TTGAGTACCAGGTAGGGCATCATATTATTAAAGGGCTGATTGGAGGATGTGAAAGGCTCTGTCTTCAGTGGGGCATTAACAGGATCTTTTGCCAGTTCGTGTGCTGCCACCGTTGCCATCTGCTCATCTGCCTGATTGCCATACCTCGGGTTGGCAGCTGGAGCTGTTGCCAGAAAGGCATTGGCGGGTGAGGTGGTATCTGCTGTACCCCCCGTTTTTAATTTGAGTGTAGCATTAATGTTGTGCCCATGACCGGCTATATTACCTGCATTAAGCGTTTCATTAATGTTGCCTGTAACCTGTCCCCGTACATATCCATTGCCGCTATGCATGGGAGCACGTCCCCGTAAATCAGGCAATGCAAAGGTAGTTTCGCCGTTCCCTCCATAGGTAGTTCCTAGTAGCGCAAATAGGGCCTGATTCCTGTTAATCGGCAGGAATTGTCCGTTACACAGCGCATAATCTTTCGGCGCGAAGTCAAAGGCGACTAAACTTATTTGAGATAAAAAGCTATTAAAGGCTGGCATCTGTATAGGTACTTATTGTGATGGGGATAAATCAATTGGACCGCTATGAAAAACTGCCGTAAAAGTAGATCATATTTTTTTTTAAAGCAATACTTATTTCGTGTAATAGGAAATCAAATGGAAGTATATATCTTTACCCTACTTTTTCCAGATCCCCATACATTATGAACCAGGAACGCCGCAATTTTCTGCGAAATACATCGCTGCTAACAGGCTTGCTATTAATACCAAAGTCTTTAAAATCCCTGTCCAGGCCTACAGAGAACGCCATTTATATTCCTGGCAACAACCGTGAAATAATGATATGGCACACCAACGACCTGCACGGACGATTTGTACATCACCGTACTGCAGGTGATCAGGGACTGCTACTGGATGCAGGTGACTTCATTGATGACGGTATTAACGTGGAGGCACATATGGAAATGGTCCGTGCCATGAATAAAGCAGGCTATCACGCTGCCACCATTGGTAATCGGGAACTGGCAAACGGACAGGCTGCACTGGCAGCATTGATACCGCAAATGCAGTTTGCATTGGTCAACTGCAATTACCAATTCTCAGATAAATCACTGGCACGCCAGGTTGTACGTCATAAAATCGTATATGCGGGCACGTTAAAGGTCGGTATCACAGGGGTGGGACCGCAACTACCGGCCGATAGCGGTGTGACTTATTTGCCGCCTGTAGCAACGGCAGATGCTGTTGCGGCAAACCTCAAAAAAGAACATGGCTGTCATGTGGTGATCTGCCTTTCTCATCTTGGATTTCAACAACCAGACGCCATCGCAGACAACTGCAATATGGCCACGGATAGTGCACATATCGACTATGTTATTGGAGGTCATCAGCGGAAAATGCTGAGATCTGCTGCCGTGCTAAGAAACACCCTCGGACACGAAGTATATCTTAGCCACGCAGGATGGAATGGAATGATGACCGGAAAAATGAAAATGATGTTTGATGAAAATCAGCAGGGATGCGGTGTGCAGCCAGGATATGTGACGGCATAAGCACTTCCGCGAGTCGCTAAAAAATACTTCAGCCTTTACACATTCGGATGTAAAGGCTTTTTTGTTTTATGACAGATACCGGAAAAGCACACGGAAATTGAAATGCTTCTCTTAAATTTACGTGGTAAATATGTTACAGACCCACAGCCTACCCGCTGCAAATTTTTTGACACGCTGAGCGATATAGTGGATACCTGAATAACAAACTATTTTGTACTGATCCTTAATACTTACTACGAATGTCGGATGCTGCATCGTTCCTTAGCTACGGAGGCTTATTGTTTTTGTTCCTCGCGGTATATGGACAAACCGGATTGTTTTTTTGTTTCTTCCTCCCAAGCGGCGGCTTTATGTTTACGGCCGGCGTATTAATTGCCACCGGAAGTTTGCATTACAATGTACTGCTGGTTTGCGCATTGTCAGCCGTAGCAGCTATTGCAGGCAACATCACCGGTTATTGGTTTGGCAAAAAAACAGGTCCCTTGTTAGCAAACCGGAAAGATTCCCGGTTCTTTCGGCGACAGTACCTGGTGTCGGCAGAACATTTTTATAATAAGCATGGTGCAGTAGCGTTATCAGCAGGCGTATTTCTTCCGCTGATCCGCACTTTTGCGCCTATTGTAGCCGGCATGATCCGGTTGGATTTCCGCCGCTTTCTTTTATATGTAACGATAGGTTCAGTGGGCTATGCATGTAGTTTTGTACTGGCCGGTTATCTCATCGGCAGTATGCCCTTCTTACAACCATATCTAAAGTACTTCATCACTGTTATTGTTGTAGTTGTAACGGTTCCTGTGGTGATACGTATTGTCCGGGAATTCCGGAAAGGCGGTAACGAAAAGGCAGAATAATTTTATTCCGTCCGTAAGCTGTTGATAGGATTCGTTATCGCTGCTTTTATTGCCTGAAAACTAACCGTGCCTAAAGTGATCAGTAACGTTGCCAATGCTGTTATTACAAATATCCATAGGGAAATATCTATGCGGTAGTCATAACGCTGCAGCCATTGGTGCATGAACCACCAGGCTACCGGCATCGCAATCGCAAATGACATCAGGGTGAGCAACAAAAATTCTTTCGATAAAAGCCCCCAAAGACTAACAACAGAAGCGCCCATTACTTTTCGTACCCCTATCTCTTTGATCCGTTGTTCGGCAGTAAAAGCTGCCAATCCGAAAATACCCAGACAACTAATAAAGATGGCGAATAAAGCAAAGCAGGCGGACAATTGACTGACACGGTCTTCACTCGCAAATTTGCCGGCATAGTCTGCATCTGCAAAACGAAAATCGAATGGCGCAGCAGGAGCATATCGCTGGAATATCTTTTCTATCTTAGCCAGGGCAGCAGGTACTGGAACTGTCGGATTAATCCGGATGGTGATCTCGCTGACATTTCCATAATCCATCATAAAGACGGCAGGAGCAGCTTTGGCAAACGGAGATTCCATGATCACATTTTTTATCACACCTATGATATGGAAATTTGTATCATCGAATTTAATTGTTTCGCCCACCGGATGCTTTAATCCCATATAGGCTACTGCACTTTCATTTAATATCAGTCCAAAAGTGTCTGTAGCGAAATTCCTCGAAAAATCACGACCTGCCGTAAACTGCCAGTCTACCGTTTTGCCGAAATCATGTGTTATCCAGGACACCGCAAAAGTGGGATTTACAGCAGGATCTTTTCCCGGCCAATCGAACCCCGTAAGATGAGCATAAATATCTGTAGCGGGATTGGATGCTTCCGCCATATTTGCTGCAGCGCCGGAGTTGATGAGTTCATCGCGCAGCACATCATACTTCCCATGCAGCTCCGGAGTAGTCATGGAGATATTAATCAACCCGTTCCGGTCATAGCCTAAAGGTCGGTTACGTGCATGCTCAATTTGTTTAAAAATGATGATGGTACCTATGATGAGCGCTACAGAAACTGTAAACTGCAATACCACTAATACTTTCCTGGATAGCACCGCCAAAGGCCCGGTTTTGAAAGTGCCTTTCAACACTTTCAACGTTTGAAGGGAAGACAGGTAAAAAGCTGGATAGCTGCCGGCTAACAGACCCGTTAACAACGTAAGGCCCGTGATGCCCGCCCAGAATGATAGCATACTCCAGGGAAATACAATGGATTTATCGGCCAGGGAATTAAACCATGGCAATGCTACCAACACCAGCAAGATAGCCAGTAACATAGCCATCCCGGCTATGATCAGGGCTTCTCCCAGGAACTGGAAAATCAATTGATGCCGCACTGAGCCCATCACCTTGCGCACACCTACTTCTCTGGCCCGCTTCTGCGAGCGTGCCGTGTTCAGGTTCATGAAATTAATACAGGCCAGGATGAGTACAAACAAACCGATAGTACCAAAGATCCACACATACCGGATACCACCACCTGCATTTTTGCCATTACTGAATTCACCATATAAATGCCATTGGCTCATTGGCTGTAAAAATACTTCTGCATGATCATTTCTGCCAGGTTTCCCTTTGAGTACATCCCGGATAGCTGCTGCAGTATTGGTGATGGCTGCATGATCCGCCAGTTGCGCATAAATGAAAAATGAATTATTGTTCCATTGATCATAGGATCTTTTCACCCACGCCTGACTGGCAACATAATAAGCCCAGGGAATCATGAAACGGGTGCCATAAAAACTGGTATTCCGGGGAAAGTCTTCAAATACCCCCGTCACCTTCAGCACACTTTTGTTATCTATGCTGATCGTTTTATTGATCGGGTCTGTATCCCCAAACATGGCTTTGGCAAATACTGCACTGATCATGATAGCCGAAGGATCATTTAACCCATGCAACGTACCTGCTATCATTTTAGGAGATAACATATCCGTTAATTCAGGCTCTGCAAACAAACCCTTTTCATTCATTTTTTTGCCTTCATAAGAAAGTATGTGATCCCCGCTGGGTCGCTGTAAGGCGATATACTTAAAATAAGAACCGTACTTCGAGCGCAATTCCGTTGCTACAGGAATAGGCATCACCCTTTCCGTAGAAATTTTATGATAGGCTACATTATCCCAATGATGCATGACTTGTGTAATGCGGTCATAGTTTTTAAAAGATTTATTATAGGATACTTCATCCTTTATCCACAAACCAATTAAGATAACCACCGCCATTCCGATGGACAACCCCAGAATATTGATAATGGCAAACCCTTTGTTTCGGTTTAAGTTGCGCCATGCGATCCGGAAATAATTCTTGAGCATACAGTGAAAGATAATGATGATAAATAGGTCACAAAATAATGTACCACTTTTACAACGGCTTTATTTCCAGTAATTATATATTATACAATTAGTTATTTTGTTCGCTTTTAGTACAAAAGGTGTTCGGTAGTGAAAAGGGGAGAAGCAGTATGGAATGTAAGTAGTAAGCATTATATTTATCCATATCATCTTGCTATGAAGCGACAACTATTTTACATACTGACCACCATCATACTTCCATTCACTTTGCACGCGCAGGATCAGCCTACGCCGCAATGGCGGCCTGTGTATCACTTCACAGCTCCGCAAAACTGGTTGAACGATCCTAATGGCCTGATCTATCTTAATGGAATTTATCACCTCTATTATCAGCACAATCCATTCGAAAATAAATGGGGACACATGAGCTGGGGCCACGCCATCAGCAAAGATTTGCTGCACTGGCAACATCTGCCGGTAGCCATTCCGGAAACAGCAACAACAGATACCACCACCTGGATATTCTCTGGTTCTGCAGTATGGGATGAACATAACAGCAGCGGTTTGGGCAAAAATGGCAAAGGCCCTGTTGTTGCTATCTATACGGCTGATCAACCCAAACAACAAAAAGAGTCGCAATTTATTGCGTATAGTAATGATGGTGGACTTACCTATACGAACTATGCTCATAACCCGGTAGTAGATATCCATCAGAAAGATTTCCGCGATCCCTCGGTGATCTGGCTGGAAGAACAACACAAATGGCTCATGACAGTGGCAGTACCTGCGGAACATAAGGTACAGTTCTATAGTTCCGGGAACCTGAAAGACTGGGAGCTGATCAGTGAATTTGGTAACCAGGGAGATACCCGTAAAATCTGGGAATGCCCGTCTTTAACCCCGCTATATGTAGATGGAAATCCGGCAAAGAAAAAATGGCTGCTCATGGTATCTTCCGGAAATCAGGACGCAGCCACCGGCATGCAATATTTTATCGGTGACTTTGATGGAAAAAAATTCACGAACAATAACGCCGCAACAACACAGTTGTTCGTAGATGATGGCAAAACTTTCTATGCCGCTATTCCTTATAACCATCTGCCGGATAACCGCCAAACCATGATAGGCTGGCTTATGCCGTTTGAAACAGCTACCAGCCCGTGGCGCGGACAAATGTCCATTCCACGTGACTTGTCTCTGAAAACAACGGCGGCGGGTATACGCTTATTTCAGCAGCCGGCTGCCATATTGAATACCTGCCTGGAGCAATTGCCTGCGGCTAAAAAGTGGACGCAGAAAGCCTTAACATTGGATAGCAAAGACCTGCCGCTGAACAACGCACAACGTTTTAATACCAACAGCAACTGGATAGATGCTACCTTCACGCCAGGCACCGCCACGGATTTTGGATTGAAAATAGCACAACACAAAAACGGCCGGCAAGTGGTGATAGGTTATAACATACAACGCAATGAACTCTGTATTATTGATGGTAAGGAAGTACAACGGGTTTCCGTATCACCGGTAAATCATCAGATCCGGTTACAGGTATTATTAGATAAATCTTCGGTAGAAGTGTTTGTGAATAACGGTGAAAAAGTAATCACTACGCTGATATTCCCTGACAGGGAAGCCACAGGGTTTGCGGCCTTTGCCGAAAACGGGTACGTAACATTGAATACATTGAAAGTATGGGATCTTGGTAAATAATAACTATTACGGACAAACGAAATAAATGCAACCTCGACTTTATAAATATATCAACATCGCCATTGCCACAGTTTGGATAGTGAATGGATTATTATGCAAGGTATGTAACCTGGTACCCAGGCATCAATTGATTGTGGCCAGGATCCTGGGCGGGGCGTATGCACAGTTGTTTACTCGCACCATTGGTTTCCTGGAAATATTAATGGCGGTATGGATACTCTCCTCCATAAAACCGAGGTGGTGTGCCCTCGCACAGATAATACTGGTGGCCACTATGAACATCATTGAATTCATCGCTGTACCTGACCTCTTACTCTTCGGAAGAATAAATATTATAATAGCCGCTCTTTTTATCTTCCTCATCTATTGGAATCAGTATCGCCTTCATCGCTCAAAATTCAGTTACTGATGCTCTCCTTTCTTAAAAATCATCCTTTTGCGGTAGAGGCATTTTTCGACAGCTCGCTGGTATTGACCTACGCGGTTCCTGTAGCCGCTTTACGACCGATGGTGCCGGCAAAACTGGAACTGGATCTCTTTCAGGATAAATGGGCTTTTATAGCGGTGGCGGTAGTGAAAACAAAACAATTAAGACCTAAAGGATTCCCTGTTTTTATGGGACATGATTTTGTGCTCACCGGCTACCGGGCATTTGTACGTTATACTACCAGCCGGGGTAGAAAGTTACGCGGTTTATATATCCTGAAATCAGAAACAGATAAAAAGAAGATGGAGTTTTTGGGTAACCTGTTTACACACTATAATTACACCACTACAGATATTGATATAAAAAAAGAAGAAGATACCGTTCGGGTGCAGTCGCGGAAATCGGGTGTAGATATTACCGTGCATTTGGGTAACCTGGATGCAGGACTTCCTGCCAGTTCTCCATTTAACAACTGGAAAGAAGCAAGGCGATTTGCAGGCCCATTGCCCTTTACATTCAGCTGTAATAATACGTCCAATAAAGTACTCATCATTGAAGGTGTCAGAGAAAACTGGACACCCCGACCTGTGGAGGTCCTCACATCAGAAGTGGACTTTCTGAAAATCCCGGCATGGGAAGAGGCGGTGTTGGCTAATGCATTTCTGATTCAACAAATTCCTTATTACTGGAAAAAAGGCAGGATGGATATATGGAAAGAGTAGAACGAACAGCCTGTCAGGGCCTGATAAATATTATACGCTTTAACTGGCATTTCTATTTGTTGTCAATATTGTTCATCGTGGCCGGATTATTTTTCTGGGAGTTGATGCCCGTGCGGATACTGCTGGTACTCATCACCCTCAGTACCATACTATCTTTAGGGGTATCCTGGTATATTTACGATGGTAGCGGGTTATATCGCCTGCGCTGGTTAGATGAACTTTCAATTTCTACAGGGCATYGGATCATTAACATCCATGCAGGTTTTGACGAAACAAGTCATCTCCTGCAACAAAAGTATCCGGGAGCGGAGCTACAGGTATTTGATTTTTACGATCCGTTGAAGCATACAGAAATTTCTATTGAGCGTGCAAGAAAAGTGTATGCGCCTTACCCTGGAACGCAGGTCATCAATACAACCGCTGTTCCGCTGCCATTTGCATCAGCGCATGTCATCTTTCTTTTCCTGGCTGCCCATGAAATCAGGAAGGAGGAAGAGAGGTGTCGGTTCTTTGAGCAACTGCATCATAGTTTGCAGGAGAATGGGAAGATTATAGTACTGGAACACCTGAGAGACACCCGTAATTTTATAGCATATAATATAGGTTTCCTGCATTTTTTTTCCGGCAGTACATGGAAGCGCACCTTTGCAGCAGCACAACTTACAATCGGAAAAGAAATGAAGATTACTCCTTTCCTGTCGGCTTTTATTCTTGAAAAAAATGGAATTACATCTTAAGATCACGGGGTATATCCTCGTGCTATTATCTATCATACATATTTTCTTTCCGGGCTATTTTAACTGGAAGAAGGAATTTGCAGCGGTGAGTCTTTTAAGCAGACAAATCATGTATGTGCATACTTTTTTTATCGCGCTGATTGTTTTGTTGATGGGGTTATGCTGTATCTATGCGGCGGAAGATATATTGCAAACAAGGCTGGGCCATCTGCTTGCTCTGGGATGTTTTATCTTCTGGGCCATCCGCCTGCTGTTCCAGTTTTTTGTGTATTCTCCCATGCTATGGAGAGGGAAGCGTTTTGAAACCATCGTCCACGTGTTGTTTTCTTTTCTCTGGGGATATTTCAGCGTGGTATTCTTCCTGGTAGCTGGTATTCAATGATCAGCAGTTTTCCGGCCATTGATATCTGCCGGAAAACTGCTGTAGCTCATTATTTTTGCGGAGTACTGGTAGTTGGGATCACCTTCTTTATGGTACCATCTTCATTATAATATAACTTATCCACACAAATAGATCTCAGCCAGTCTTCATGTGATATGGAACTGTTATGATAAAAAGAATACCACTGTCCTTTGTATTCTACAATAGACCCGTGATTGGTATAGCTGTCAGTAGGATCCATGTATATGCCCTGCGAGGTCCAYGGTCCTAAAGGAGACTTGCTGGTAGCATAACGCCTTTACCGTGGAATTAAATACCTGATCAATTTTCATCGTTAGTTATTATCATGTTGACAATGAACTATAAAGGCTAAAATTAAATCCGGGGCCTTAACGGGAGACCTAATTTTTGCGCAAACAGGCTTAATTAAGAGGAAAAAAGAAAGATAATAGGGAGGTATTAGATAATAATAAGATGTTAATCAAGAGAGGCATCTCTTTTCTTATCGGTTTTATTTTGTTGAATGTTTGTATAATTTCGTGGCTGGTTTACTCACTCCTTCTTTGCAGAACATAATTTTTATTTTATGATAAAAATAGCCTTAGCCTCCCCTCCATTTCCGGCATCCATTAATGATGGCTTATTCTGGATGGAAAAATTGATAAAAGCGGCAGTCAAAGAAAATGCGGAAATCATCTGTTTCCCGGAATCATATATTCCTGGTTATCCGGGAATGGGAGCGGGGCCGGAAGAGCGTACAGAAGAGCAGTTGCAATCGGCATTAGATGCTGCCTGCAAAATGGCTGTTGAAAATAGAATCGCCATAATCCTGCCCATGGACTGGAATCATCCCACCGGACTTTTAAATGTTGCCTATGTGATATCAGATAAAGGAGAGATATTGGGCTACCAGACAAAAAATCAACTGGACCCAACGGAAGATAATATTTGGGTGGCTGGTACTCAACGCAGCATTTTTGAAATAAAGGGGGTGAAGTTCGGTATTACCATCTGCCATGAAGGATTCCGGTACCCGGAATCAGTAAGATGGGCGGCCCGGCAGGATGCCAAAATTGTATTTCATCCACATTTTGTTGGAAGCAACAGCAGTGGGGCCGTGCTCACAGAATGGGGCCATAAGGACAATCCTTATTATGAAAAAGCAATGATGATGAGAGCAATGGAGAATACCATCTACTTCGCCAGTTCCAATTACGCCTCCCGGTATCCGGAAGCAGCCAGCTCGTTAATAGCTCCTGATGGTACCTGTTTGATTCATGGCACTTATGGAACCCCGGGTGTTGTAATAGCAGATATTGATCCTGCTGTGGCTACAGGTTTATTGGCCAAAAGATTTAAGGCCGAATTGTATAAGTAACCTGGCAGCGACTGATGTGTTGTTGCAGAGTGCTTCTACAGGAATGTTTCCGGTCATTAATTTGAAACATGCCTGTAGAAGCGCTGCTTACTAAAGGATGGCGGCTAATTGCGCGGCTGAATAGTTGATGGACTTCAGTGTTTTATTATCGTTTTTCCGGTATACCAGGTACAAATTATCGATCTCCTTAAAATAGCAGTCTACGTTTTCAGTTGCTTTATAATGTTCCACTGTTTTCTCTGCTTCTTCTACTGTTTTACAAGCCTTGCTCATATTAGATCTGTGTACTTCGTCAAAAAGTTCGCGGAACTTTTCACCAAGACCAAACTCCAGTATAGCACCAGATAGGACATATTGGAGATCGCATAAAGCATCGGCAATTTCCACTATATTTTTGTCGGCAATTGCCTGTTTCAATTCATTTAATTCTTCCTGGAGGAGCGACACTCTTAATTCACAGCGTTGTGCTGCCGGAATAATTGGGGTCTGCTGGATCGGGTGTTTAAATGTGGTGTGAAATTCTGCCACCTGGCTTAATGCCTTAATATCTTCCATAAAAAGAGTTTTAAACCTTTAAATATAGTTTTTTTCTGCTGGTGCACCAGGCTATTCCATTTCCTCAATTGTGCCCTCATTTTCTCCGAGCTGCCGTCCCCATCTGGCAATAGCTTCAAGCGGACCAGTCAGGGTTTCCCCGAATGGGGTCAGCGCATATTCTACCCGGAGAGGTGGCTTGGCCCCGAATGATGTTCTTTGGATCAGCCCATCCGCTTCTAGTGCTTTTAACTGGAGGCTTAACATTTTCTCTGTGATATCCGGTATATGTTGCCGTAGTTCCGAAAAACGCATAGTTTCTTTTCGCAGATACCATAGGATAACACTTTTCCATTTTCCACCGATATAATCCATCGTAATATCCATTGCACAGTGATAGGTTTTCCCATGAAGTTTAAAACCAACGTTTTTTCCTTTAATAATCATAATGTTTTTTTGGACTGTCAGAATTGACAGTTATTGCGCATGATGCGGAAGCAGTTTACTTTTGGTGCTTAAAATTATTCAAAAGTAGAAAATGAAAACCAAAATTCATACTTATACATCGCAGGAGCCCATGATGAAAGTGAATGCTTTCATTGTAGAAGGAGTTAATGAACTGGTAATAGTAGATACTACGCTCACAAGAAGCGATAGCCTTGGATTAAAGCAACAGGCCGATGCACTGCAGAAGCCTATTTCAGGAATTATTCTTACACATGGACATCCTGATCATGTGGCTGGCACCTATCATCTTAAACAACATACTGATATACCAGTATTTGCCGTGYCTTCGGTGAAACAATTAATGCTTGACACCGAACAGATTAAACATGCCCAATGGTCTGGCATGTTTGGCCAGGAATGGATACCGGAATGGTCGTATCCTACGGAATTGGTCAACAATGGTGACCAGGTACGTATTGGCGGTATAACTTTTTCCGTGCTGGACATTGGTGCGGGGGGAGACTGTGATGCCAATTCCATTTGGCTGTTGGAAGATGAAAACCGCGCAGCTTTTGTCGGGGATCTGCTGTACAAAAACAACCATACATATATGAATGATGGTGGTATTCTTCGTTGGCTGTCTAATCTGGAAACATTAACCCCGGCGTTGAAAGATTTCGGCTCTTTCTACGTAGGACATGGTCCTGTATGTGATATCAAGGATTTTGGTAAACAGCATGCATATTTCCTTCGGTATTGTTCAGAAGTTTTGAAAGCAACCAATGGAACCGGCATTTTTAATGACGATAGCAGGAAACTTTTTGAACAAACAATGTTGTCTGCATACCCTGATTACGGTTGCCAGTTTATGGTGGGCCTTTCAGCAGATCGGGTAGGGAAAGAACTTGCAGGTATTCATCAACATTAAGTCAAACAAATTTTACATGAAAAGTATAGGAATACTGGGAACCGGTATGGTAGGCAATACGATTGCTACAAAGCTTATTCAGCAGGGCCACAAAGTAATGATGGGATCAAGAACGCCTGATAATGAAAAGGCGCTCGCATGGGTAAAGCAACAAGGAGATAATGCTTCCTCGGGAACATTTGCATCCGCTGCCGCATTCGGGGACATTATTTTCAATTGCACCCAGGGAGAAATTTCGCTGGAGGTAATGAAACAGGCAGGCACGGATAATCTTAGGAACAAAATTCTGATAGATGTGAGTAACCCGCTTCAGTTTATACCTGGTAAAAGACCTGTGCTTATTCCTGAACTATGCAACACTAATTCATTAGGAGAGGCTATTCAGAATTTTTTACCGGATACATACGTAGTGAAAACGCTGAATATTGTTAACTGTGAAGTGATGGTAGATGCCAGCAAATGTGGAGAAGACGCTACTATGCTGCTGGCCGGAAATAGTTCAGCCGCCAAAGCAGAAGTAGTTGAAATACTACAACAGTTTGGATGGAAGGACATTATTGATCTGGGTGATATTGAACATGCCCGTTCAACAGAAATGATGTTGCCTGTTTGGTTGAGTGTGTTTATGGCTACAAAAAATGGAAATGTAGGGTTTAAAATCGTGAGGTGAGTAGTTTTTCCGGAGGTCACCATTTTGTAGCAGCAAGCCTCCGACATAATATCATTTGCTCCGAAAGAGCAGATGATATTATGTCGGATAATAGAATAGCTATGTAGATATAGCTTGCTTTTGGGCTGACTATTTTTGTATTATAACTTTTCCTGTCAGTTTTTCTCCTGTAGGGGTGTTGATTTTTATGAGATAGATGCCAGCCGGGATATGATTAGGCACTTTCATGTTGTTTGTTTTCATTGTACTCTTATAAACAGGTATGCCATTCATATTATTTATGATAATCGTGCTGCCCGCCAAATCCTTGTTATACTGAAAGGAGATCTCTCCGTTAGTTGGATTTGGATGTAGTTTTAACTCCATCGGGAGTCCTGTTTTGCCGGCAAATAAAAATTGATTGCTGACAATTACTACAGCCCTGGTGCGGCTACTGCTTACACAGCCATCGAGGAGTGATTCAACATAATAATACAAAGTATCTGAAGTAAGTGGATGAACAGGAAAAGCATTGCCGGTAAAGAGCGGGGAACCACCTGTTGCTGTAGCATACCATTTGAAAGTAGCTCCGGGTGGCGCAATCGCTTTCAGGGTATCATCCGTATTTACGATCATGAATAATGTATCATGGGCGAGCGAAGGAGGTGTCCGGGGAGTAACTCCCACTTTTACAGGAATGCGTTGTGGATATTCACAGGATCCTTTAGCCGTAACATAATAGGTGGTGGTGGTATTGGGACTTACGGCATAATCCGGGCCGGTATGAAGTTTTGTTCCTCCTGTAGGGGCACTATACCAGATGATGGAGTATAGCGCATTAGGCACTACCTGGACGGCATGCAGCGTGGCACTGTCACCTTTGCAGATATGCACACTGTCAATATCTACCCGGGGTAGAGAAGAAGTACTGCCTGCAAAATATGAATGACGAACAGAGTCAGACCTGCATCCCGTTACACGATTTACAGCCTGTATATAAATATCTCCCTGTGAACCGGCAAAGTTTGTATAATAGGGTAGTTGTACAGAATCCCTGTTTAACACTACATAAGAAGTGTCTAAAATCAGTTGCGAAAATGCAGTGTAGATAACTCTTACATTATAATCCATATCTGGCTGATGATTCAGTATTGATATGAAAGGTGCACCACATACCATTCCTTCAGGGGGATAATAAATCGGGTTGTCAACGCTGTTTTTCCGGTAAGCATAATAAAGCCGGAAATTACTTAGCAAACCAACAAGACTGCTGCTTAGTTTGATCTTTACCCGGTCAAATTGCTGTTGTGGTCGCAGTAATATTTCTCCACGGCTATTGCACTGCAGGAGCCGCAGTATGCTGGAATCCACAATATGAGTATCATTATTGGAAGTGCTGCCATTATAGGTTTCCACTGTTACTCCACCAAATAAGTTGGCAGACAATACAGGATTTCCACTGCCGATCCCAATAACAAGGGAGTCGCAACCAGTAGCACTTGCAGTTGGGAAAATAAGTGTTTGCTCCACGCTTACACCTAAAAGGCCCACATTAATGACAAACGTGGAATAGTCTTCAAAGCTGCTGTTATTTATGGGGTTGTTTGGATTATTTACTCCGCACAGCAAACACAGACCATTTACCTTGTTGGTTTGACTATTGGCATATGTTTTCTGCCCGAGCGCTCTTGATGATATTGCCAGAACAGCAAATAATATAATGCCACAGGAAATAAGCAGTTTTTTGGGGACAAAGTAGAAACTACACATTAAGATGGATTTATGGTGATCAAATAGGGTTTATTAATTAACACAGATAAGGTCAATGTCTGGAGCGATGCAGGCCCTCCATTTTTAAAGTTATTTGTTCAGGGTTAATATCAGGCCGCAGCTTTCAGTGGCAATCAATGAAAGGGTAATGCCGGGTTAAATATCTTTATTCATGCTGCAATTGCATGTCATCCATCATCATGCACAAAGCGACCTGAAAACGATAGCAAATCTTCCATTTATCCCCAAAACAGGTTCCCCCGAATTATGTTATATTTATAGTAATCAAAATTATCTCCGATGGCAAAACAAATGTCTATCCTTCCCTTTACGGGAAAACTCGGCCCTCTCATTGGGTATAAGCGCAATGGCAACTACTTCCTGCGCTCCATGCCCGAAAGCGTGCAGCAAACGGCTGCTACCCGCCGCGCATCTCGCCGCTTTGGCGTCGCCAGCAGGAAAGGCGCTTTTATCCGTCATGCTTTCTACGGCCACCTGGATATCCATTGTGATGGCGGCCACATCAATCGGCTCAACAAGGTACTCATTGCTGCTGGTGATTATCACGAGGCCCTGACAGGCTTCCGCTTCAATCAGCATACCGGAATAGATCGTTTCTTTGCGGTGGCTCCCCGGCTTCTGAGTAACGGGATATTAAATATTCCCGCGCAAACCATCCCCGGGTGTAAAGGCATTGCTGCGCTGGAAGTAAAAGTGATCGCAACGCGCATCGATTTTATATCACGTAAGGTGGCGGGTAGCGAAACGGTTACGCTCATGATAGCCCCCGATACCACTTTCCAGGAAACAAATGTTTCGCTGGAGGTACCCGGAGAAGGTTCACTGGTAGTGGTTTTCCAGGTAAGAGCGATGTACAAAGATGGCCCATCGGGCAACAGGCAATATATGGCGGCCGATATTATTGCCGTGGCAGCGCCACAAGTACCCAAATATGCTCATAAACGTACTTATCCAAAGCGGATAATATTGCTTCCCAAACTTACCTGTTCACACGCATATCCAGCCGTCATTCAACTGGAATAAAGCTATCCTTGCCTCCTGGAGATATTTTGATGAATAATCCCTTTATACCTGCTTCCTTTCAATAGTATACCTCTTTCCTCAGCTACCCCCTGGTAGGGAAGCAGCCCTGCTATGGCCGGTTCCGACATCCATCCATTTGCTGATTCAATTTCATCCCGGTTACACATCCAAACGTCATCTCCGCATCAAGTCCACCTCTACAGCACCGCTTCTATAGTTACTAAGCGGGTGCTAAGCATACGCCCGACGGAGCCTACATAATGAAAAGGTAATGTTGACTATAATGATGGGTGTTCTTAATGCACTATAAACTTTATGCTTAAAATTTAGACTATCCCAGGTTTTCAACTTGATCCGGGAAAATTAAGGGGAATAATTATCAACACTACAGGATACAAAGCAAATATTTGCGCAGATAAAGTCAAAAAAGCATTAGTTGCTTCCTGTTTTAGTTTCGAAATTGAATTCGTCAACAAATGTTAGTCGAGAGCTTTATAGCCTGGTTGGAACTCCGGTAGCCCGGATACTTCCCTCAACCAGGTCAAAATTGGATATCCCCTTAAATAGACCAAACTATTGCCGCCCATTGGGGCTATTGGGAGAGGTGTACCCAAAGTCGCCGGAGCACAATAGATACTGCTATTAAACTTGCCGATCAGCTTAAGGAGTATTGGGTTGTACCAGGACAACTAAAATAAAACCATGGTTATGTATTTCAATGTCGTGAGGTTGCTGTTCAAATTACTTCTTAAAATAAGAAATGTATTAATCAGTATTAAAAATGTGAAAAGAATGGGAGTGAAACATCGGCTCCGGATAAAGATCAGCACTATCAGTGAAGCTATGGCTGATAGGCTCGGAGAACTGACTTCCATGCAAACGGTTTTAGAGGATAGGAAAGAGAATGCAGGCATCCGACATCCCTTTTTTAAGATTGAATTTAGTCTCAACTGAGAACTTTATATCTCAGGTGGGGAGGAATTGGTAAAGATGCAGAAGAAACTATTTAGGAGCTGTAGAAGCTATTGGGATGCAAATTAAGGATAAATAGTCAGATTGACTATCAAGCGGCCGGCAACATTACGTCCGGCTGCTTTTCTTTTGTTTATACGCATCTTAGCGCGCAAGGCAGCATTTAATCCTCATAAAATAATTTTTTCCGGAACTGACATTTTCACATGGTACAATTCCATATAGGGGGTGTTATGTAAAGAATGGCTTGTTGTTCCTATGTGGACTAACTTTTAGCATTATCAACTGTTGATCGCTGATGCTGCGTTTAAGAGGCACCGAACTTGTTTTGCCGGTAGTGCTCATTATTTCGCAGCAGGAGGAAGATGAGGTACACAGGACGAGTTTATTTTTAATTTGACTTTATTCCATTAACAGATCAAATGAAATGAAGGCGGAGCTTAAGAACGATGAATATTACTTTTCCCACCTCAAAGAGGGGAATGAGGAAAGTTATTATTATTTGATCCGCGTATGCCCCGGTGCTTTGCCGATACGCCGAGGGCCTGATCTTTGACAGTGCTGTGGCGGAGGATATAGTAGAAGATGTATTTGTGAAACTATGGCAAAGAAAAGAGGTGTTTGACGACTTGGACGATGTAAAGAAGTTTATTTACGTGGCCATCAGGAACGCCTGTCTGAATTTTAAAAGAGATAAGGAACGGGAAAAGAAGAAGTTCGAGATATTTGCCAGTATGAGTAAAGAGGATATCGGAATTGATGAGATTATTTATGCAGAGCTATTGGTGGACGTGCGTAAAGCCATTGATGGTCTTCCTCAAAAAATGAGAGAAATCTTTATTCTGGGTTATATAGATCAGCTTTGTAACTACGAGATAGCCAACCAAACTGGACTTTCCTATCAAACAGTGCGCAACCAGAAAACTAAAGCCCTTACTATTATACGGGGCATACTAAAAAATCAGCCTGACTATAAACGACCGGTCATTACAATAAAAGTATTTTCTAACTTAAAGGATGTAACCTTGTATGTGAATGAGAAAAAGGTAGCTGATCCCGAAATAGGGACAACGTCAAAAGATTTTGTTTTTAAGAATATCCGGTTAAACAAAGGTGCCAATATAATCAAAGCTGAAGGCAATAGTAATGGCAGGTTAATCACGGATATTATTACCTGGTATTTAAAAGATTAACATGAGAATAAAACTGATACTTTTCTTCCTTTTCATTAGCATGTCGATTAGCCGTGGTTATTGTCAGGAAATAATATCATTAAAAGGGCAATGGAAATTTGCTTTGGATATTAACGATGAGGGTATTCTGAAAAAATGGTTCATCGGTAACTTAACTGATGAAATGGTATTACCAGGGACTACGGATATAGCAGGTTGGGGTACTCCTGACCAATCTCCCTGGATAAATTATTTGCAAAGAAAGCACAAGTACATAGGCGCAGTATGGTATCAAAAAACAATTGATATACCCGATAGCTGGAGCGGATATCAAACCGAATTGTTTTTAGAAAGAGTGAAATGGGAAAGCCGCGTTTGGGTTGATGGAAAAGAACTGAGCAAACCAGATGACGGTCTTGTGGTATCACATAAACACAATCTGGGCATTCTTGCTCCGGGCAAGCATTTGATGAGTATCAGGATAGACAATCGAATGATACATCCCATCGGCGACAAAGGACACAATTATACTGAACAGATGGAAAGTATATGGAATGGCATTGTTGGGAAAATCGAGTTGAAACGAAGAAGCATTATAAATCTAAACAGGATACGGTTGTTCCCGGATGCAATCACTAAGGAGGTTTTAGCGGACATAAATGTGGCTAACACCACGAAATCAATGAATGAGATTGGTATTCAAATTGAGATTAAAGACGAGTCACAAAAGTCGATCGGCACATTGAATGTCAGGAAGAAGCTAAATGGCCATGTGCTTGAAAATTACAAGATCAATATCCCGGTGGGCCAACTAAATGTCTGGAGTGAATTTCAACAACCACTGTATACAGCTACCTGCACTATTACAAACGGAGGACAACAGGAAACAGCAGATGCTGTTACATTTGGATATAGACACCTGGAAGCCGGCAAGTATAAAATTATTGTTAATAATGTACCAACATTTATCCGTGGAAACCAGGAGTGTTTGGGTTATCCGCTAACAGGTTATCCACCAATGGATCTTGCTAGCTGGAAAAAAATATTCAGAATATATAAATCATATGGACTGAACCAGGTCAGATTTCACTCTGTATGCCCACCAGACGCAGCTTTTCAGGCTGCAGATGAAGTTGGTATTTATATGATGGTGGAGTTGGTTTGGATGACCTCCAGAAGCGCGCTTGCAGATATACGCCCCATAAGTGCTACCATAGGTATGCCTAAAGGCCTTGGAAATAGTGATAGGACCATTGACAGCTTTGTAGAGAAAGAAACACGTCGGCTATTGGATCAATACGGTAATCACCCTTCCTTTTGTTTTTTTTCATATGGCAACGAAATGGACAATCTAAATAAGACGGTAGTTAATAATTGGTTAGGCGATCTTAAAAAAGACGACCCTCGTCATTTATATTCAGGTACTACAGCCAGGATGGTGCTACCTAATGATGATTTTCAGGAATCGCATATGGTGCCGGATAAAGGCGAGATTGTAAATAAATCAGGCAGTTCTTCGACTATAGCAAATTATGACTCAGCATACGTTTATACAAAAGTGCCTGTTATAGCCCACGAACTAGGTCAGCTCCCTGTTTACCCATTGTGGACAGATATTGCCCAATACGACAAAACACCATTTCGCTTTATTAGTCTGGAAAAAAGCTTTGCACTTGCAAAGCAAAACCATATAGATGGACAGGCAGCAGATTTCAGAAAAGCATCTGGCTATTTGCAACAGCTTCTTTATAAGAATGACATTGAAAGAGAATTCCGTTCGCGCTATGGTGCGGGGTTCAACCTGCTTGGGATGAATGATTATACTGGCCAGGGAGAAGCCCTCATTGGCTGGTTGGATGCCTTTTATTGCAGTAAGGGCATAACAACGCCTACAGCGTTTACTCAATTCTGCAATACGGTGGTTCCACTGGCCCAGTTTCCAAAGAGAGTTTATACAAATACAGAAACCTTGCACGTTAACCTGCAGTTGGCCTGTAATACGCAGTCGGTGTTTAAAAGTGGGCTAACCTGGCAACTAATTAACAAGGAGAGCAAACAGGTTATAGCTTCCGGCCGCTTTTCAAGCAGGAGTATAAAACCCGGTACACTAGCTGATTTCGGCGCAATCAATATCAAGTTCGCTCAAAGCGATACGGCTGCAGTTTATACACTCATTGTTTCGGTGGAGGGAAACAAATACAGCAATAAGTGGGATTTCTGGGCTTATCCTGAGGTAACCGCTGCCATAGTGAACAAACCCGAAGTTAAAATATCTGATAACATTGCTGATGCAATCGCAATGGCTAAGCAGGGCAACAAGGTATTGTTTATGGCGCATAATGCCGGTAGCCCTTCACAAAAATACTTCTCAGGGTTTGTACCGGTATTTTGGTCGACTATATTTTTTCCCGGCGAAGGCAGTAAAACTTTAAGCGCGTTGGTGGATAACAATCATCCGGCATTAAACGATTTCCCCACAGGAAATAGTTTGGATTGGCAATGGCAGGATCTCTGTGAAAAATCCCGTGGAACAGTTTTAGATGGAGAGGCGCTGGACTTAAAGCCAATTGTGTAACCCATTAATGACTTTCATGACAATAAAAAACTGGCTTCGATCTTTGAGGTAAAAGTTGGCACAGGCAGCATATTAATATGCGGTTATAATATTGCTGATAAACTGGAAGAAAGACCCGCCGCCAGACAACTTAGGAAAAGCCTGCTCAATTATATTAATTCCGATAGCTTCACCCCGTCTTTTACCATCAGTGACAGTTGGTTAAGAAGCAAATTTTATACCTCTGCTGTTGGTCCTCAAAAGGAAGAACAGAAAGATGACGCCAATACTGTGTTTCATTTAAAACCTGGACATAGATCAGAAGCTGGAGCAAAAACCTGGAATATTGAGAACGACGAATTGCTTGTCAATAAAATAAATGCCACCTGGCAGCTACTACAGGGTGATATTACTCGCCACAATGAGGCGGACAAAACCGGATGGACTGCCGATAGCACCCATGACATAAAGTTCGAGGTACAAACAGCTACCACCACAATTGGATTTTTAAATCTGAAGATTCAATCAAATACTACAAAATCGGTAACCATTGGCATTTCTGTTGATGGCCGAAAAACCACCATCACCGTAGATAATCATCCAAAGTGGTTTAGTCTGCAATATTTCAGAGAAGATTTTGATGACAAGAAATTACTAATTGAGATATTGCCTGGGGTAACAAGTACCCCGCCTATCATTTCTGAAATTAAAATGATAAGCGATAAATAACAAAAAGCCTCATGCTCAATCAGGTTATTTATTTGCGGTTTAAAGTGTTTTTTTATTTTCCCTGCTGAAAATGCTGCATCTGCCACCGCCCAGTTGCGGATTTTTGCCCAGTATCATGATACCTGAGCTTGGGTTGGGGTAAATTTTGAGCATAACAGCCTTACCTATGGTTTGGGGCTGGCAAAGGACTGCATCCGTCTCAAATTCAAACTTTTCATTTCATTTATAGTTAACACTCCTCTGAGTAGACTATAATTATACGGAAATGCATACACTTTTTCCAAATCTATTTTGACTGCATATTATTGTTGGTAGGGGAGAAGAGGAAAATCTGTAATTATAATCGTATCTCAGTAAGTGATCGTTAACCCTGATGAAGTGCGATAAAGAAAAAAGAAATGTGAGAAAATCAATCGGAAGTCGACTAAAAAAGAAAAACCCGCTCATTGAGCGGGTTTCTTCGAGATTTTGCGGACCGGACGGGACTCGAACCCGCGACCTCCGCCGTGACAGGGCGGCATTCTAACCAACTGAACTACCGATCCATTCCCGAAAAATAGTACTAAAAACTTCCTATCTTTCTGTCTCCCAATTCGTTGTGTTGTTCCGTTTTGGGATTGCAAAGATAGCAACAAAGTTCCCAATTAAGCAAATCTTTTTTAAAAAATATTTTCAGCATTATCTTTACACCCGATCTTTAACCAATTTAATCAAATTATGCAATTCCTGGATTTCGAGAAACCTATCGCTGACTTATATGAGCAGCTGGAGAAGCTGAAGGAAAATGGTGAAAAATCAGGCGTAGATGTATCTGCTACCGTGAGCGAGTATGAACAGAAAATCGTTGATACCCGTCAGAATATCTATGGCCACCTCACCCCCTTTCAGCGTGTACAGCTGAGCCGTCATCCGGATAGGCCCTATACGCTGGCGTACATCGAAAAGATGTGTACCAACTTTACGGAACTGCATGGCGACCGGAATGTAAAAGACGATAAGGCCATGGTAGGCGGTTTTGCCGACCTGGATGGTGAAACAGTCATGTTTATTGGCCAACAAAAAGGCGTAAACACCAAAATGCGTCAGCTCAGAAACTTCGGTATGGCTAACCCGGAAGGTTACCGCAAAGCCCTCCGCCTCATGAAACTGGCCGAAAGATTCAATAAGCCGGTCGTCACCCTCATCGATACTCCTGGTGCCTATCCCGGCCTGGAAGCAGAAGAAAGAGGTCAGGCAGAAGCTATTGCCCGGAATCTCTTTGAAATGGTCAAACTCCGCGTACCCGTAATCTGCATTATAATAGGCGAAGGTGCATCTGGTGGTGCATTAGGCATTGGCATCGGCGACAGGGTATTTATGCTGGAAAATAGCTGGTATACCGTTATTTCTCCCGAAAACTGCTCTACAATCCTCTGGCGTAGCTGGAATTTTAAAGAAAAAGCGGCAGAAGAACTGAAACTTACCTCCGATTATATGAGCCAGTTTGGCCTGGTAGACGGAATTGTTCGTGAACCACTCGGTGGAGCGCACGTAAACCCCGATGAAATGGCTCATTTATTAAAAGTGCGTATCAAGGAAACACTGGCTGAATTAAAGAAAATTGATCCCGATACCCGCATTGAACAACGTATTGATAAGTTCTCCCGCATGGGCTTTTACGAAGAGAAATAAAAAAATATTTAGAGATCACAATAAAAATTTCGAATTTCGGCCTTCGGAATTCGAAATTTTTATTTTCCCGTAAACACAATATGGAACAACTAAAAGGCACCGGGGTGGCATTGGTAACACCCTTTAAAGCAGATGAAAGCATCGATTGGAATGCTTTGGAAAAGTTGATCAACTACGTGATCGATGGCGGCGTTAACTATGTTGTGTCATTAGGCACAACAGGTGAAACACCTACTCTTTCTGCAGATGAAAAGCTGGATTTGATAAAATTCACTTTCGAAAAGGTGTCGAAGCGGGTGCCTGTAGTGATTGGTATTGGTGATTATAATACCCGGGATGTAGTGAAACGGCTGGAAAAATGTCCACTGGACGAAGCTGCAGCAGTACTCAGCGTAGCGCCGTATTACAGCAAACCTACCCAGGAAGGAATATTTCAGCATTATAAAACCATTGCTGCCGCCTCTCCTAAGCCCATTATCCTGTATAATGTGCCCGGACGCACCGGTCGTAATATGACGGCTGAAACTACCCTGCGCCTCGCGCATGAAGTAGAAAATATCATTGCGATGAAGGAAGCTTCCGGCGATATGATGCAGTGCATGCAGATTATCCGCGATAAGCCAAAGGATTTCCTGGTGATCAGCGGTGATGATGGTCTCGCACTGGCTCAACTGGCCTGCGGTATGGACGGCGTCATTTCTGTAGCAGCCAATTACTTTGCTACCGACTTCTCCAGCATGGTACACGCCGCACTGGTAAATGATTACCCGGCAGCACGTATCCTCAATAACAAAATGCTCGAAGGATTTGACCTGATGTTCTCAGAAAATAATCCGGCTGGTATTAAAGCTTTCCTGCACCATGCAGGCATCTGCGGAAATAATTTCCGCCTCCCTGTATTGCCTGTTACAGATGAACTGTACGGCAAGATGGCTGCATATCTGAAGAACTACTAGCTTTTAAATAATAAAAAGAGGGAAGATGATATCATATCATCTTCCCTCTTTTTATTATTTAAAGCCAACGGCTAGATCATATAGGTTACGCCTTCTTCTGCAATGGAGGTATGCTCAAAAACCGGCCTGGATTCATCCAGAAAAGGTTGTAATTCGGTGTATTTGGAAGAAAAATGCCCGATAAGCAGTTGCTTTACTTCGGCCGCTGCCGCCAGGGAGGCTGCCTGCACAGAGGTGCTGTGATAGCGCTCTGCTGCCCGTTCCTGCAAATCATGCAAATAGGTGGTCTCATGATACATCATGTCCGCATCTTTCAGCCATGGTAGCAGGTTTATATCGTAAATAGTATCTGCACAATACACATATCTTTTACCGGGTGGCGGCGGCACGGTCACCCAGTCGTTTTTAACAACAGAGCCATCTTTCCGCTGATAATCAGCTCCATCCTGTAATTTGCTGAAATAAGCAGCCGGAATTTCGTACACCCTTGCCTGTTCCGGAATCAACTTCCGCTTTCTTTTCTGCAACTCAAATGAAAACCCGAAGCAGGAAATCCTGTGCTGAGTGGGGAAACAACTTACACGCAAGTCTTTATCCTCCAGTATGATACCGCTATATCCGGGTTGAAGCGGCACAAAAGACAATTCAAATTTCAACACAGTGCCCGAGCAATCCAGTTGCAACTGGATAATCTGCTCCAGCTCCGGTGGCGCATATACGCTGAGCGGATCAGTACGCCCCATCAGACTGAGGGTGTTCAGCAAACCTATTAATCCAAAATAATGATCTCCGTGAAGATGACTGATGAAAATATATCTCAGTTTACTGCGCTTAATCCTGTATTTGGCAATCTGTAATTGTGTTCCTTCCCCGCAATCCACCAGCAGCAACTGTTCGTTGCAGGTAACTACCTGGGCCGTGGGGTGCCTGTCCAGGGTAGGGATAGCTGAATTGTTACCTAATATTGTTACTGCAAACATGTATTTATCGTTTAGCCGTTAGCTTTTAACTCTTAGTCCGCTGCATTGCCTCAAGGCCCAAAGCTAACGTCTAAAAGCGTTTCTCTATTCCATTCCTTCCAATAATTCTCTTTCCAGCTCTTCCATCATGATCAGATCTATCGCCTCGGCCATCGTAGGCGCTATATTTAACATATCATTACCAGCTTCTTTCAGCGTAGCTGTTAAGGTGTTGTTAAGACCGGTCAATGCACAGGAAAGTTTATTGTCATACATACATTGGTATACTGTTAAAATGGCTTCTATTCCTTTTTCATCGGTTTTTTCTACTAATGTCATATCCAGTATGAGATTACGCCCGTTTAATTCCGGCAATGTGGTAGCAGTGGTAATGAAGTCATCTGACAAATTAGCATCCAGGGCGGCTTCTTCCGGACAAAAAACGACTATTTTTTCTTTGGTATCAATTTTGAATTTCATGCGTTGGACGTTGTTTTATACTTTAGTAAAAATAAATTTTGAACAGAGGGAACCCGCCTATAAAATATAACCGCAAGAGATTGAAACAAAAACCTCCATTTCTTCGTAGATATTTTTAAACGAACGTACCCGCATCACCGCAAAAATAATTCTTATACTATTAAAGTGTAAGTTGTTTAAGTTTAAAAAAGGAATAACTTCATTCCGACAGATAACGTGGTAATCTTAAGTCAGAATTATTCGTTATTATTGTATAAGCAAGCCCCCGTAAGGGTTTTTGATAATTTAATAATCTCACAATGGACCAGAATTTTTCACCGCAAGTTAAGGAGATCATTTCGTTCAGCAGAGAGGAAGCTTTACGCCTGGGAAATGACTTCATAGGTACTGAACACCTGCTGTTAGGTATTATTCGAGAAGGCGAGGGCACGGCCGTAAAGATTCTGCAGGCTTTGAACGTAGATCTGTATGAGTTACGCAAGGAAGTAGAACTGGCTGTAAAAGATAAGACCGGAAAGAATATCGCTAACATCAATAGCCTCCCGCTTACCAGACAGGCAGAGAAAGTAATACGTGTTACCGTATTAGAAGCTAAAGCACTGAAAAGCGCTACGGTGGAAACGGAACACCTCATGCTCTCTATACTTAAGAATAAGGAAAACGTTTGTACACAAATCTTACAACAATTTGACGTGGACTACGATACTTTTAAAAACGAACTGGGCTTTGTAAAATCTGCGGACCCTAAATCAGAATTTGATGATCCGGGCGAAGAAGAGTTTGAGGACGAGAGAAAGAGTTACGCATCCAAAGCCAAACAGACAAATACCAAATCCAAAACGCCCGTACTGGATAACTTTGGTAGAGATATTACCAAGCTGGCCGAAAGTGGCAGCTTAGACCCGATTGTTGGCCGCGAGCAGGAAATTGAAAGGGTATCCCAGATACTTTCCCGCCGTAAAAAGAACAATCCGATTCTTATTGGTGAACCCGGTGTGGGTAAAACCGCCATCGTGGAAGGTTTGGCGCTGCGTATCGTGCAGCGTAAAGTTTCCCGCGTGCTTTTCGATAAGCGCGTGGTAAGCCTCGACCTCGCCGCCCTGGTGGCCGGTACCAAATACCGCGGCCAGTTCGAAGAAAGAATGAAGGCCATCATGAATGAACTCGAGAAAAACAGAGATGTAATCCTGTTTATCGATGAAATTCATACAATCGTGGGTGCCGGTGGCGCTTCAGGATCCCTGGACGCTTCCAACATCTTTAAACCTGCACTCGCAAGGGGCGAACTCCAATGCATCGGAGCCTCTACCCTCGATGAGTACCGCATGTACATCGAAAAAGATGGCGCACTCGACCGTCGTTTCCAAAAGGTAATGGTAGAACCACCTAGCGTGGATGAAACCATCCTGATCCTCAACAATATCAAGCAACGTTATGAAGAATATCATAATGTAAGCTATACTGATGCAGCCATTGATGCCTGTGTGAAACTGAGCGACCGCTACATGACCGACCGTCTCCTGCCAGACAAGGCGATTGACGTACTCGATGAGGTAGGCGCACGCGTTCACCTGAAAAACATCAATGTTCCGCAAAATATCCTCGATCTCGAAAAACAGATCGAAGACATTAAACAGGAAAAAAATAAAGTAGTTAAAAGCCAACGCTTCGAAGAAGCCGCTGCTTTACGCGATACAGAAAAGAAACTGGGTGAAGACCTGGAACGCGCCAAAGCCATGTGGGAAGAAGAAGTGAAGCATAAACGCTACCCGATTGACGAAGAAGCCATCGCGGAAGTTGTCAGCATGATGACCGGTATCCCTGTTAAAAGGATGGTACAGGCAGAAACTGAGAAGTTACGCCGCATGGGTGAAGATCTTAAGGGCGCCGTGGTTGGACAGGATGAAGCTATCAGCAAAGTCACCAAAGCCATACAGCGTAACCGCGTAGGTCTGAAAGATCCTAAAAAACCAATCGGTACTTTCATATTCCTCGGCCCTACCGGGGTAGGTAAAACAGAGCTCGCCAAATCACTGGCCCGCTACATGTTCGACTCTGACGAAGCGCTGATCCGCATCGATATGAGTGAATACATGGAGAAATTCTCTGTAAGCCGCCTTATTGGTGCTCCTCCGGGATATGTAGGCTACGAAGAAGGTGGACAGCTGACCGAAAAGGTTCGCCGTAAACCATACTCCGTAATCCTCCTGGATGAAATCGAAAAAGCACATCCGGATATTTATAACCTCCTGTTGCAGGTACTGGATGATGGTATCCTCACCGATGGCCTCGGCCGTAAAGTGGATTTCAAAAATACCCTCATCATCATGACCTCCAATATCGGAGCCCGTCAGCTGAAAGATTTCGGTGCAGGTGTTGGTTTCACTACCAGCGCAAGAGCCGTAAATGAAGAAGAGAATACCAAGTCAGTGATCGAAAAAGCACTGAAACGTACCTTCTCTCCTGAATTCCTGAACAGGATCGATGATGTCATCATCTTCAACTCCCTCGCGAAGGAACATATCTACACCATCATTGACATTACAATGAAGAGTGTACTGAAACGCCTGAACAACCTCGGATTCAGCCTGGAATTGACAGACGAAGCCAAAGGCTTCCTGGCAGATAAAGGTTACGACCAGCAGTTCGGCGCCAGACCACTGCACAGGGCCATCCAGAAATACCTGGAAGATCCTTTGGCAGAGGAAATCCTCAACATGAATATTCATGATGGTGATATTCTCGTAGCAGACCTGGATAAAGAAAATCAGAAGCTGATCTTTACTTTAAAAAACAACTCTTCCAAGAGTAAGTCAGAAAAATCAGAAGCGTAAATAGTACGCCGAAAAATAAAACCAGCCCGTCAAGGTAACTTTACCGATGACGGGCTTTTTGTTTTTTATAACATGAACATGTTAACGACCCCTGCAATAGGTAACAATTTGCCCTATACTTCACATCATCTTATATATCCACTCCTTTAAGTGTCTTTTATGCCATCAGTACCCACCCGGTAATTGGTGAACTCTCCCTTGATTATCATCCAATAATCAATATTAAAAATGGTACTATCATGTCATTTTTTAAAAAGATATAATATGTCACATTTGCAGTATGCAATTTATATAATCTATATAATTTAATATTTTCTAAAAAGAAACAATTTAGTTTTTTTAATATTAATTGGAATAGACTTAGGCAGACTTGACTGAAATCCTAATACCTCGAATTTTTTAGCTATTTATCCTTATATCCTTCACACCGGCTAATGACAGTGCCGGAGGTGTATTTGAACAAACTATTTATCCTTATATCTATGAGAAAATCTCTACGTAATGTAGCTCGTGTTATGCTAATAGGTGGTGTAGGTCTTGTCGCCACACAGGCAAACGCACAGTTGAAAGTAGGTAAGAATCCTACCTCTATTCAAAAATCGGCTATACTCGAACTGGAATCAGATAAACAAGGTTTACTGTTACCCCGCGTAGCAGATACTACCTTGATGACCAGCCTCAATCCTCCGGACGGGATGATCATCTACTGGACGGCTTCTGGAAATGAAGGATTTTATGTAAGACACAACTACAAATGGGAAAGAATGGCTACCAAGGCCTCTTCCTGGGATTTACTGGGTAACTTCCTGACAAATGCTGCCACGCAATTTATAGGAAGTACTAACAATATCCCATTTGTAATGAAGGCTAATAACAAAGAAGGGGTAAGGATTGACGACGGTAATGTGACACTCAGCAACAAAGTTACATTGAGTGGCGTTACCACTGATGCTACCAATACATTAGTAGACGCGGTAATCGTTGACCCAACAGGTGTTGTCTATAAGCGTCAACTCACGAAGGCTGCCTTCTCCAACTTCATGATTAATAATTCTGCTGAACTGAAACATGTTATCACGACCGATAACGGTACAGATTATAAATTCACTGATCTTGACGTAGCTGGTACCAGTAGTACACATACCCTGAGTATTGCTACCCAGGATGGTACCAAGGGAGTAGGTTTACTCACCAAAGCTGATTGGAAAACATTTAGTGATGCCGCTGCCAAGTCACTCCAGGTAGCAGCCTTCAGCAATACTTCAAATGCGAACGGTTTAACAATAGACAATACCGGTACCAATCCTACAATCGCCTTAAATGCAGCTGATGCTACACATCCAGGTGGTGTTTCCACAGGACTGCAAACTTTCGGTGGTGATAAAACATTTGCCGGAAAAATTACAGGTAGCAACGGTCTGGTTATCACAACCGGCGGTGCGAATATTACCGGTGTTACAAATATTACCGGCAATACTAACGTTACTGGTAATGGGGACGTAACTGGTACATTCCATGTACTCAACACTACTAAACTCGATAACACTTTAACCATTACAACAGGTGGTGCAAACATCACAGGTGCTACTAAAGTTACAGGTCCGCTGGAAGTAACCGGTATTCCTAAACTGGGTGGCGTAGTTCCAGGCGGAGCTTTAGACAGTACTTTATTGTTGCTGAATAGTTCCAATGAGGTGGTGAGCAAAAAACTTCCCCTGTCCCTGTTCACTGAGATGACCTTTACGCAAAATCACGCTGGTGCAGATCTGAAAGTGGATAAGAATAGTACCACGAATGTAGTAACCGTAAGTGTTCCGCAGGCCGATCCATCCGTAGTAGGGGGTCTGGTAAGCAATGCTTCCCAATCATTCGCCGGAAATAAAAGATTTGCCAACGATGTAGCCGTGAAATCAACCGTAATAATTGGTGACACTACAAATGCAGCTAACTCTACTTTACAGGTAGCAGGTTCTGTATCTATGGCGATTAAAGAAGTAACAGGAACCGCCTACACAGTAGATGCAAGTGATTACACCCTGATCGTAAAAAATACTGCTGCAGTAACAGTCACTTTACCAAGTGCTGCTGGCGCAAAAGGACGTATATACACCATCAAGAAAGTAGCCGCTGATGCTACCAATAATCTTAATAACGCTGTAACTGTAAAAGCAACAGCAGGACAGTTCATTGAAGACGGTAACTCCGTTGACATCTACAATGACTGGACTTTCATCACCGTACAATCAAACGGTGTTGATACCTGGTACATTATTAAGAAATAAGGTTGAACAGTATTTGAAACGGCTACGTATAACCGTAGCCGTTTCACCTCTTTTTGTGCTTACTTAAATGATGATGTATGAAGCTGCAAGGGCTTGTAAAGGTATGTGCTGCGATGTTGTTCTGTTTAAGCAATCAGCAATTGTTGGCACAGCAATTAAAGCTGGGTACTAATCCTACTCTGCTTGATAAAAATGCATTGCTGGAATTAAAAAGCGATAAACAAGGATTTTTGCTCCCCCGTATTATAAAGGCGCAGATCCTTGCCGGCGGTGCTTTGTATAACGCTGCTGAAGGAATGCTGGTATATATAACAGATGATAAAGCGCTATACCTCAAGAAAACAACCGGTTGGGAAAAAATAGATTTTTCTATTCTTACAGCCGGCACCGGTATTGGTATTACAGGTAATACGATTAGCAACACCGGCGTAACAAGCTTCAATTCACGCACCGGAAATGTGACGCCCGCAACTGGAGATTATGCTATCACCCAGCTCTCTGATGTAGCCATTACTGCACCGGCAGATAAACAACTACTCCAATACCAGTCCGCTACCAGTAAATGGACTAATGTAGCGCTATCATATGTGGATCCCAGCAGAACATTATCCCTCGCAGCCGGAACCGGTATCGCTTCAGTAACAGCACTTCCCGCTGGTACTGATCTTTCACAGAACAGAACCTGGACCATTACAGCCAACAATGGCGCTGCACTCTGGAATGCCAATCAGATCCAGGGGAAAAGTATATTAACCACTGTTCCTAATGAAGGCGATTTGCTCACCTTCACCGCTGGTAACTGGACACCTAAAGCACCATCGGCTTCAGTTGTTGGTGTTAACACTATTAACGCATTAGCTGTAGGAGATCAGTTCTTACGCCCATTATATACCGCGGGCACAACATCCTACGGTTTTACATCCACAACAGCCACACATACCTTAACAATTGCGGATGCTTCCGCAACAATAGGTGGCCTTGTAAACATAGTCCCACAAACATTTAAAGGAGCCAAAACGTTCAATGATGGCATTGTAACAAGCACGCTCCGTATTAATACAGACGTAGGAAATACTGCCACTAAGATATTGGGCAAAGATGCAAATGGTGATGTTTCATCTTTGACTACTGATACTACCCTGACCATCAACACCGCCACCAAACAATTGGGTGCCAAGAATACCACTAACATGTGGAATGCTAATAAGATACAGAAAAACGGTGTCATTGATAGTCTGCCAGGTGATGGAGATGTTTTAAAATGGAACGTAGCCAGACAATTATATGTCCCTGCACAGGACATTACCGGCGGAGCCTCTTATGGTAATCTGGCCGATAATGATATTACTTATGCAGATGCACCTGATCCTAAATACAGAATGAAAATATGGGCAAGCCCCACAACCGGTGCAGTGACAAATGGCCCGGCTGGAACAAGTGCCTGGGCATGGAGCGTATTATCATTTCAGAATACAGGCTATACTACTCAACTATATTTTGATAAGAACACACTCGCCTTAAGAGAATGGAAAAACAATCCGGCACCACCACCACCGTTGATTGCCGGCTCTAACCCATGGTATAAAGTGGTGACGATGCATGGTGATGCTTTATTGGGGGTAGGAGGGCTTATATTCGGGACCCGATCTACTGATTCAAAATCAGAAGTAGCACAGGATTCTGTTAACTTGTTTTGGGATAATACAGGAAAAGAATTAGGTATTAAAACTAATACACCTGTTGCGAATCTTGATGTAAATGGTACAGCTAAAATAGGTGTCGGAGGAACAATATTGAATGGTATTTTCCGTGCACCCAATCAGACCATAGCGTCTATTGCTACGGGAACTGCAGTTTCAAAAACAGTTACAGTTACAGGTGCAGTGGTTGGTGGGAGCGTAATCGTTAATCCAAGAGTAGACTTTAGTACAACTTTTTATATCCTTTCTTCGAGAGTGAGTAGCAATAATACCGTTACCATAATTTTTGTTAATAGTACGGGGAGTGCTGTTACAAACCGGGTTTTTGATCTGACTGTTATCCAATAGGCATAATTGAAAAAGAAATATTTAATATTATCACTTATATTATTGCTGACGGGAACAGCCTCCGCCCAGCAGGGTGTCTACATCCCTTCCGGAGCCACCGTATGGCTCTCCGGCAATACCAACGTAGGCATCTTCGCTGATATGACCAACAATGGTATCCTCGGTTCAAATCCTAATACCACCTTTTATTTCCTCAGTAAATTATGGACTAACGGAAACGGATCTACGCTACCGGACGAAAGTGCAGATGGTGTTTCCGGCACCGGTGGCACCTTCAGTTTTTCCGGTACTACCTCAGGTCAACAAAAAGTATTCGGCGGTTATAGCTTCATCACTAAAACAGGTACCAGCTTTCCTAACCTGCAACTGAACAACACAGCCGGGCTGTTACTGGACGACCTCAGCGATCTTAAAATCAGGAATAACCTGCATTTTAATAGTGGCCGCCTTTATCTCAATGGCTGGAACCTACAGGTAGGAGAAAAAACACCGGGTACCATTACCGGCTATTCTGATTATCGCTACGTAGTAACAGGTAAAGGAATCGCCGGTGGATTGCTGTACCGCGCAGGGATCAATAATGCCGCCGGTAAAGTGGTATTCCCCATAGGAACAGATGATAATAGTTATGCGCCTGCCGCTGTATTGATGACAGGTGGTATTGATATGATTGGTGCAAGAGTATACGACAGCGTATTTACAGTGGCCGCCGGCGGCCAGTCTTACCCCGACAGCGTGGTGAATAAAACCTGGAATATCCGGCGGGAAGATAATAGTGGGGGAGAAGTAGATATTATCCTGCAACATATGGATGTAGACGAGTTACCGGCTTATGCCACCTATCGCGATAGCAGCTTCATTACGCGCTTTGTGGCAGGAGTATGGGACAACGTACCGTTTATTCCTAACAAACCATTGGCAGGTACGCTAACGACCAGTCCAATGACCAGCCCTGCTACTATGCACCTGCGACATTTTGCCGCATTGGGCAGCAGTGAATTTTTTGCGAAAACAACCCTCTTTGGCTCGGCCAAACCAGTCATCTTCCTGAGCTTTGAAGCATACAGGATAGCGCCGGCAATGGTGCAGCTGGACTGGACCACCAGCAAGGAAATATATAATGCAGTGTTTGAAGTGGAACGCCGTTATGAAAGAGAAGAATCATTCAGTAAGATAACGACCGTTCCTACAAAAGCACTCAATGGAAATAGCAGCGTGYCGCTTAGCTATACCTATCAGGATCCGAATGACTATGACGACTGGACCTATTATCGCATTAAGGCAGTAGGACGGAATGGCAAAGTCACCTATTCTGAAGTACGCGCGGTACCTCCATTTGTACAGATAAACGTATTCCCGAACCCGAACAACGGCCACTTCACGGTGAAGATCCGTGGTATCCGCGGGGATATGCAGATGGAATTGCATGACGTATGGAGCCAGGTACTGCGGAAGTATGATGTGAAAGGAGATAAAGATATTAATATCTCTGACCTGCCTTCCGGCGCGTATTTCCTGGTCATCTATCAGAAAGACACGAGGAAAGTACTCTATACCTGTAAGGTGATCGTGACCCAATAAAAATTACGAATTACGAATTATGAATTACGGATTTGTGGAGAAATGACAGCAAATGTTACACTGTCTTCTCACAAATCCGTAATTCATAATTCGTAATTCGTAATTCTCCTTGGTTTTCTCACCGATTTGCCTCAATTTTGTAGGGTTCTTCCCTATAGTCGATTCATTTAAACAGATAGTTTTGAAAAAAATAATCATCACGATAGATGGCTACTCTTCATGTGGCAAAAGCACTTTAGCCAAGCAATTGGCTAAAAGACTGGACTATACCTATATAGACAGTGGTGCTATGTATCGTGCTGTAACCCTTTATTTTATTCAAAACAGAATCGACTGGCTCTCTCATGGAGCCGTAGCCACCGCGCTGAAAGATGTACACCTGGATTTTGTACCCAACTCCCTGACAGGTTTATGCGAAATGTACCTGAATAATGAGAACGTGGAACACCTGATCCGGGAAATGGTGGTGGCAGAAAAAGTGAGCGAAGTAGCCGCTGTAAAAGAAGTTCGCGACTTTGCAGTAGCACAGCAAAAGAAAATGGGTACCCGCAAAGGTATCGTAATGGATGGCCGTGATATCGGAACCGTAGTATTCCCCCATGCAGAACTCAAGATCTTTATGACCGCTGAAATAGCTATCCGCGTACAGCGCCGTTTTAAAGAATTGTACGAAAAAAACAAGAATATTACCGTTGAAGAAGTAAAACAAAACCTCGAATTAAGAGATTATATAGATGCCAACCGCGAAATAAGTCCACTGCGAAAAGCAGAAGATGCTATTATCCTGGATAACAGTCACTTAAACCTGGAAGACCAGCTGCAATTGGTGATGCAATGGGTGGAAGATGCAATAATGGCGCACTCCTCATAAAATATTATTTTCTTTTATTAAAACTCTTTTATACATTTGTTGTATAGCTGTATGCTATCAACCCGATAATTTTTCCCACATCCTCCCGAATTTCCAGTAGAATTTATTTGCATGCCAATTGATGTCTCTTTGTTGACGCTTTTTGCATACCCAACCTTATCCTCCCTGAGAAATGCTGCTTAGGTAATTTTTGTATAGTAAGTCATTCTGTGCCAACGACATTCGTGTTATTGACCCGACTGAATAAGACAATAGAAAATGTGCGTAAGACGCGTTATCATATATCGTGCTTCCGGAAAGGTCTTATCCTAGCTATATCCACAAGGACCCTTTGCTATTAACCGATTATAAATTGCTATTATATAAAATTCAGCCTGTTGTAGTGTCACCACTGCATTTAGGCATTAAAGGTAATGTGGGATGGCGTGGCACGCCATTGCTGTCCCATATTTTCAGTAGGTGTATTCGGTTAATAGGAAGAAGGGGCGAATTCTTTCGCCCTTTCGCTTTTTTAAAACTTTTTGATTGTCAGATGATTAATATCGATACCCCCAATGTGGACAAGTTGTACGGATATCTTTAAATCACTACACGTTATTCGTAATTCTTTTTTAAATTGTGTAGTCACACAGACCAGCCAATGTCTATAAAAGGTGTATGTTTTTTGTTCCTCCTCCTCCTGGGAGCCAGCGTAGGAACGGTGGCGCAGGATTCCCTGCGGATTTCCAAGTTGCTGGACTCTGTTCGTACGCTCCCTAATGATACCGCTAAAGTATCCCTGTTGCTCAAAAAAGGAGTAGCCAACAACCGCTATTTTGACTCGCATAAGTTGGAAAATGTCTTCCTGCAGGAAGCGCTTAGCTTGTCGCAGCGCCTTAAATACGCTAAAGGAATGTCTTCGGCATATAACGAAATCGGCACCGCCAAAAGGAATAAGTCCCTGTATATTATTGCGGAAGATTTTCATGAAAAAGCCCTTAAAGCAGCAGAAGAAGCAAAAGATACTTTACTTATCGTTTTCTCTCTGAATAATGCCGGGGTGGACTGCAGGCGACAGGATAAGCTGCAGAAGGCTTTTGATTATCACGTCCGGGCGCTGGTATTGGCCGAGAAAATCAATGATATCCGCAATATTTGCGTAGCTACTAACAGCATCGGTAATATTCAGCTCTCCACCGAAAAGTATGATGATGCCATTACCCATTTTAACCACGCATTAGAGCTGGAAGAAAAAAGTCATAATGAACTGGGAATAGCCATTAACCTCGGTAACCTGGGTTTTGCATACCAGGGCTTGAATAAAGTCGACCTGGCCATTCAATACCATAAACGTTCCCTGGCTATTAACCTGAAAATGAACCGGCCAATAGGTATGGCTATCTGTTACAATGCACTTGGCGCCGCCTATAAAGAAAAGAAAGATTATCCCGCCGCTATGGAATACTTTGAAAAGGCGCTGGAGGTAAATGATAAAGTAGATGATAAAGTCCATGTGGCAGAAAGCTACCTCAGTATAGGGAAACTGCTCGGAGCACAGGGAAGACATGATGAGGCCAGGAAATACATGCAGCAATCTATTGACATCAGCACGTTCTGGGGTTTCAAATCCATGCTGATGGATGCTTATAAAGCCCTGGCAGCAGATTATAAAGCAAGTGGGGAGTTTGAGAAGTCACTGGCGGCAACTGATAAATCACTGTTGTACAAAGACAGTATCCTCGATGAGAAATCAGCGATGGCACTCACACAAATGCAAACGATCTATGAGGTAGACAGGAAGGATAACCACATCCGTACCCTGGAACATGATAAAATGATAGGAGAGCTGCGCACCAAACGAAATGTAGTCATCACTTTTTTCCTGGCTGCTTTCCTGCTGATGGCTATTGTAGGCGGATTTTTCTATATCCGTCACCGTAATCTGAAAGCTAACAAACAAACCTTACAGCTGGAACTAAGATCACTCCGCTCCCAGATGAACCCCCATTTTATTTTTAACTCCCTCAGCTCTATTCACCGCTATATCTGGAGTAATAATCAGGAAGAAGCATCAGACTACCTTACCAAGTTTTCCCGGCTCATGCGCCTCATCCTCGATAATACACAACATACCTTTGTTACATTAAATAAAGAACTGGAATCATTAAGGTTGTACCTTGACCTGGAATCGCTACGATGTAATGGCATTTTTGAGTACCACTTTAATATCGATCCGGAGATCAATGACGAGGAAGTACTCATTCCTCCCATGATCTTACAACCATATGTGGAAAACGCTATCTGGCACGGACTCGTTCATAAGCTACCGGAAGAAAAGGGATTACTGAATATCGACATCGTTTTAAAGAAACGAAGCCTGGTATGCACCATTACCGACAATGGAATAGGTCGCAAAAGGGCCATGGAAATAAAAGACAGGAAGGGACGTATGCATACTTCTGTAGGTATGAAAGTAACAGAAGGCAGAATAGATCTGATCCGCAAAATCAATAATAAAGAAGCAAAAGTAACAGTGACGGATCTGGAAGATGAAGCAGGGCAGGGGATAGGAACTAGAGTGACGATTGTGTTGCCTGCCGAATTTATATTTTAATGATCGGCTTTTAGCCAGATACCACTTCATGATTACATTTAATCCTTAAACCATAAAACAGCTAATAGCTAAAAGCTACTTGTATGAGCGAAATCAAAGCTATCATTGTTGATGATGAGCAACATTGCATTGATGCCCTGCAAACGATGTTACAAAAAAAATGTCCTGGTGTAAATGTGATAGGTTCAGCGAAAAGTGTGCGCGAGGCGAAAGAACAGATAGATGAATTGCAGCCGGACCTGGTATTTCTGGATGTGGAAATGCCTTATCAGAACGGTTTTGAGCTGTTGAAATTATTTGAGAAGGTTTTCTTTGATGTCATCTTTACCACAGCATATGAACAGTATGCATTGAAGGCCATTAAATTCAATGCATTGGACTATCTGCTGAAACCCTTCAGTGTAAAGGAATTGCAGGATGCCCTGGATAAATGCCGGGAGAAAAAAGTGAATCGCGTAAAAGATCCGGGCGTATCTCCGATGGAAGTGTTTTTACAAAACATGAAAACACTGCAGCAAACACATAAAAAAATTGCGTTGCCCACCATCAATGGGCTCGTCTTCATGCCGGTGCAAAACATTGTTCGTTGCGAATCTACCGGTAACTATACCCGCATTTTTTTTACTGATAAAAAGAATCTCATGGTATCCCGGCCGCTGAAAGAATTTGAAGAACTGTTGTCGGATGTAGATTTCTTCCGGGTACATAATTCTCACCTGATAAATATGCAGCAGATGCAGTCTTATATACAGGGAGAAGGCGGTTTTGCCCTGATGAGCGATGGCACTCAGGTAGAGGTTTCCAGGAGACGTAAAGCCGACTTTTTAAAGAAGGCAATGCAGTTCTGAGTAATATTTTAGAAAGTCAATTCCGATTTTATTCGTTTTTATGCCAGTTATAGTTAATAACCTACCATATAATAAATGGCTATTGCAGGCATATTGTAGATAAACTACTTTTGAATTACGATTTCAATATTAACGCGATATAAAGATTTTATACTCTGCATTACTAGCGTGATTAGCCCCAAAGAAAAAAGACACCTTCGTGGTGTCTTTTTTGTTATATCTTAATCTTAGATAAATATTTACATATAATCTATATTATTCTATTGTAGCCAATTCATCTGCTTTATGTTCCAGCTGATAAAAAGACAGTAACCGGCGGATGACTCCTTCAACGAGGGCGTCCGGACAGGAAGCGCCACTGGTCAGCAGAATGGTCACCTGCTCTTTTTGTGGTAAAAAGCTATCACTGTTAATTTCCTTTTTATGATGAAAATCCCAGTGATTAATGGCATTCTCAGAAAGCATATGCTCGGGAGATGAGATAAAATACGTAGGCAGCTTTTCTTCACATAATTCCACCAGGTGCGAAGTGTTAGAGCTGTTGTAACCACCCACTACAATGGCCAGATCAGCAGGTTGTAGCAGCATACCGGTAACAGCGGTCTGGTTATCATTGGTAGCATAACAAAGCGTATCCCGGGTATCAGCAAACCTTTCGCCCGCAGTTGCATCCGTAAGCTGGAATGTAGTGATCATCACCTGCCGTATATAATCAGCGATGGCCTGCGTTTCTGTAGCCAGCATGGTAGTTTGGTTAACTACGCCTACCCGCTGAAGGTCAGTAGCGGCATCAAAGCCAGGTGAATACTGGTCTTTAAACAGGTCATAAAACTCATCCGGACGTTTTTGCCCGGTAATGAATTCCGCCAGCAGGGCAGCTTCTTTTATATCTTTTACAACTACGGTAGGGGTGCCTGCCTGACTATGAGAAAAGGTAGCCCGGGTTTCTTCATGCTTAGGTTTGCCATGCACGATCACCGTATAGTTTTTCTTTCCGATTTGTTCTGCCTTGTTCCACACACGTTCCACAAAAGGGCAGGTGGTATTGTATTTCAGTGGTTCAATACCCAGTGATGCCAGTTGCCGTTCTGTTTCCAGGGTAGTACCAAATGCAGGAATGATCACAATATCATCGGGCTCCAGGCTTTCCCAGGGTACCAGTTGATGGCCGGAAGTATCCATGATAAATTGTACACCCCGGTCCAGTAAATCATTGTTTACATGCGGGTTGTGGATCATTTCACTGAGCAGGAAGATACGTTTGCCAGGATTCTCATCTACTGTTTTAAAGGCAATTTCAATAGCATTTTCCACACCATAACAAAATCCGAAATGGCGGGCCAGTAAAATACGGAGCGGACCAAAATTAAGTTCAGTGGGAGTGAAATCCTTCTTCATGCGGTCCTCCTGCTTGCGCTGGTTTTTTATGGCGCTGATCAGCGGACTGCGATATATGACGGGAACGTTAAATGTTTTCATGTGTTAAATGGCGGAAAATTGAAGGACAAAGTTAATCAGTTTTCTTTGCTCACTTTGTCTAACCAGGCTTTTTCTTCTGCACTAAGGCTTTGATAGCCTTTTTCGTTGATTTTATCCAATAGCTGATCCAGCCTGGACTGGCTGTTATCGTCCGTTTTCTTCACTACTTTCAGCGGTGATTTTTTGGGTTTGAATTTACGGGTCATCTGTCGGCTTTCCCGTCTGGTACTGGCATCAAACAGCCATATCAGCGGTTGGCAGATATCAGTACCGGCCTGTAAGATGCGTACATAGAAGAAACCCAGCAGGGAGCCGCCCATATGTGAAATCAGTCCTCCTATGTTGCCATTAGGGATAGAAATCAAACCCAGTACCACCAGTGCCAGTGCCAGCCACTTCAGTTTTACGCTGCCAAGGAACATCAGCCCTATTTCATAGTTGGGCATCAGCGTGGCTGCGGCCACCAGGATACACATGATCGCTGCTGAAGCACCCACCATCGTACTACCCATATAAGCGGGAAACAAAGCACTGCTTAACAGGTACAGCAGGCCGCCGGCAATACCGCCCAGCAGATATAAGGGGAGTACCCGCTTATTACCCAGGAAATCACGGAAAAGGTTACCAAACCAGTAAAGATTGATCATATTAAACAACACGTGAAATATTTCCTCGTGTGTAAACATATAGGTGATCAGCCCCCATGGCTTTAATATAAAGGCACTCAGCGGCACATGCATGGCCAGCTGATCAAATGTCCATATATAAGGAGCGGGTTGTTTGGTCAGAAAAGCAATAAGACGTAGAATATTGATCCCCAGAAAAACAACAATGTTCCAGAATAACAAATAGTTCACTGTATTACCTTGCCTGAGCCAATAGCGAATGTCCGATTGAAAAGAGGTCCCGTTCATATACACAAATTAAAATAAAATCCGGGATTAAATAATAGTAATTAACATTTTGAATGAAGGAAAAATAAGCCGGTTTACTGCAAATAAATGACAACTCGCTCTTCCTGGTATATCAACAATAAATCTGTCTTCTGGTTGCTTTTACGTCAAAAAAAATGCCTGATTACACAGTTTAATTTTTTATTGTAGTATAAATATTAATAATACATTTAAAAAATATCTGAAAACTGCGCCCAATACGACAGCGGATAGCGTTTTTCTTCAATAAAAATGTGGATAAACAGGTATTTTTTCGTATTTTTGCCGTCCCATAAAACAGGGAGTCCGGGTATTCCGGATTAAATTTTAAATTTTTTATGAGCGAAAACATCATTCCTAACGAACAAAACGCTGAACAACAGGCTCCGCAAGCAGTTGCGGTTGAAACAGCGACACCAAAGGCTCCTGTAGCTGTAGTTGAAACCGCACATGACGATTTCGACTGGAGCGTTGACAAACGTAACGTTTCTTCTTACAGCAAAGAAGAAAAAGAAAAGTACGACCTGACTTACGACAGCACTTTCAAAGTGTTTGAAGAAAACAGCCTGCTGACAGGTACTGTTGTAGGTTTAACCAACACAGACGTAGTTATCAACATCGGTTTCAAATCTGATGGTTTGATTTCTCTGAATGAATTCCGTGATTTACCAGGTCTGAAGATCGGTGATGAAGTGGAAGTGCTGGTAGTAGAAAAAGAAGACCGCGATGGTAACCTGCACCTGAGCCGTAAACAGGCTCGCCAGAAACGTGCATGGGAAAAAATCGTGGAAGTTTACAAAACAGGCGAAGTGGTTACTGGTACTGTTACCAGCAAAACCAAAGGCGGCTTGATCGTAGACGTGTATGGTATGGAAACATTCTTACCAGGTTCACAGATCGATGTGAAACCAGTTACCGATTACGACCAGTTTGTAGGCAAAACTATGGAGTTCAAGGTGGTGAAAGTAAACGAAACCATCCGCAACGCCGTTGTTTCCCACAAAGCGCTCATCGAAAGCGATATCGAACAACAGAGAGTGGATATCATCAGCAAACTGGAGAAAGGCCAGGTGCTGGAAGGTACTATCAAAAATATCACCGACTTCGGTGCATTCATCGACCTGGGTGGTCTGGACGGCTTACTGTATATCACAGATATCAGCTGGGGCCGTATCTCCCATCCGAGCGAAGTACTGCAGATGGATCAGAAAATCAACGTTGTTGTGCTTGACTTCGATGACGAAAAACGTCGCATAAGCCTGGGCTACAAACAACTGACTCCGCATCCATGGGATACTTTACCAGCTACTATCACCGAAGGTGCTAAAGTAAAAGGTAAAGTTGTAAACATCGAAGATTACGGTGCATTCCTGGAAATCATGCCAGGTGTTGAAGGTCTGGTTCACGTTTCTGAAATCTCCTGGGCTTCTACCCCTATCAACGCTAAAGAATTCTTCAAATTAGGAGAAGAATACGAAGCAGTGGTAGTTACCCTGAGCAAAGACGAGCGCAAAATGAGCCTGTCTATCAAACAACTGACAGAAGATCCATGGTCTACTATCGAAACTAAATTCCCAGTTGAAAGCCGTCACAAAGGAATCGTGAAAAACATCACTCCTTATGGCGTATTCGTTGAACTGGAAACCGGTATCGGTGGTATGATTCATATCTCTGACCTGAGCTGGATCAAACGTTTCAATCACCCATCCGAATACACTAAAGTAGGTAGCGAAATAGATGTAGTAATCCTGGGTATTGATAAAGACAACCGCAAACTGAGCCTCGGTCACAAACAGATCGAAGAAGATCCATGGAACACCTTCGAAACCATCTTCCCAATCAACTCCGTACACGAAGGTACTGTTGTGAAGAAAGATGATAAAGGTGCTACTGTTCAACTGCAGTACGGTCTGGAAGCTTACGCTCCTGCTCGCCACCTGAGAACTGAAGATGAAAAACCAATCAACGTTGAAGACGTGAAAGAATTCATGATCATCGAATTCGATCGCAGCGAAAAACGTATCCTGGTTTCTCATACCAGAGTTTGGGAAAAAGCACAGGCTGAAGAAAAACAGGCTGTAGTGAAAGAGAAGAGAGACGAAGCGGACAAAACCCGTAAAGCAGTGAAAAACATCCAGGGTAAAGTAGAAAAAGCTACTTTAGGTGATCTGGGTGCTTTAGCTGAACTGAGAGAAAAACTGAAACAATCTGAAGGCGGCGAAGAAAAAAGCGCGCAATAAGATCCGGTTTCATTAAATAATAAATCCCGCTCTGAGTAACATCAGAGCGGGATTTTTTTTGTCTTCGGATTATTCAAAAATCGCGACCACCCGTGCCGGTGCGGCACTGGCGCCTTTTATCTTCAACGGAAACACGCTCACCTTAAATCCGGAAGCAGGCAACGCCCCCAGGTTTACCAACTGCTCCATATGACAATACTCCTTCTGCTGGCCCACCAGGTGTGCCTGCCAGAAGTAATCATCCTTTTTCTGCGCCTTCGCCTGCTCCGCCATGTATTTCAGCGGCAGATCAAAGCCCCATTGATCAATTCCCATCACTTTTACGCCCTGGTCAATCAGCCAGTGTGTGGCAGCAGCACTCATACCGGTGCCACGCATCGGGTACTCCCGGGTGCCAATATATTTATCACGACCAGTATAAATCAATACAATCGTGCCCGGTGAAATCACCGCACCGCTTTTTTCAAGATCCGCACGTATATCCGCTACCGTTATTTCTTCTAAATCGGCTTTATGAGTCATGTTCAGCACTACGCCAGGACCATAACACCATTCCAGTGGTATCTCATCAATTGTTTTTGCCGGTTCGCCATTAACGGTTGGTCCGTAGTGCCAGGGAGCATCTATGTGAGTGGCAGCATGTACGCCCATGCCGAGAATTTTATCATCAGCCCAGCCTTCAAATCCTTTGGGGAAAAGCTTTGCAGGCAGCCCAATAAAAAAGCGGATCAACCCCTTACTTTGTTTATGCGTTTTGTGCTTTATTTTGATCCGCATAAACCAGGGATCCTGCTTGTTGTAGGAGATGGTTTTAGATAGGTCTACTATTTTCATGATGTTGTTTGGAAGATGGTATGTGGTGGTTTTTATCTCATAAAGATGACCAACAAAATACCATCTTCCAAAAACTATTTTATTGTCTATTTCATCAATAATGCTAACCGTGCATCATTAAATTCAAGAAGACTGTCGAGCTGCAAATTAGCCAGCGCATAGCGCGGATCCTTTCTGTTATGGGCTTCGGGCACCACCACCGTAGTCATACGTGCCGCCTTGGCCGCTATCATACCGGTCACGGAATCTTCAAAAGCAATACAATCCAGTGGATCACTGCCCAGCGCTTTGGCACAGGCCAGGTACACTGCCGGATGGGGTTTGCCATAGTCCTCAAATTCTGCTGAATACACTGCCTGGAAAGCGTCTTTGATCTGCAAATGTTCCAGTACCGCATTGATCAGGCGCAGGGGCGAAGAAGAAGCCAGACCTATTTTGAATTCCTTCTCTTTAAAATACGGAAGGATATAAGGCAAACCTTCCATAGCCGCACCTTCGGCGATGATCTTCGCAATCACACTGTCAATAATTTCATTCACTACCTGTTCGGCACCCTTTCCTTCCCACTTATAATAGTTATGCCAGTAACTCACCACTTCTTTGGTCCGCAGTCCGGTGGTTAAATGGGTCAGCTCAGGAGAAAGCTGAACACCTACCGTGGCAAATACTTCCCGTAAAGCAACACCCCACAAAGGTTCTGAGTCTATCAGCAGGCCATCCATATCAAATATTACCGTATCTATCATATACATCCATCTTTTATGCGCGGCAAAGATAAGAAGTTATGCGGGGAGATGGCAGTGAGTAAGGTGCGCCAATTTGCATTTATCCCCTGGCGGGCCAACAACGGAAAGGGGAGAAATCAGGCTCCGCCCACCCCAAATGGGGCTCATTATCCTGATCTCCTATAACAAAAAGTTATACCGGATAAAATTTGGTTATCACCCCACTGCGTCTTTTTACAGTCCCGCGCCTGCTAATCTCTTTGCAGTAGCCTGTTTTCATCAATTTTTACATGCGGCACCGCACCACCCGCCAATTTCCCCCTTTTTTGGGCCTTATTATATTCCTAAAAAAGTTTTGGAAAGACGGGCTGCATTTCTATCTTTGTATTACTCTACTAAAATTATAGGGAATATGGGTAATGAATTGAAAATGTGTCGCAGTAATAGTTGTTGTAATACAACACCTGCGAGGCGCGTGTAATAAAGAATACCAGTGATCAGCTTACTGTAAATCATCATTATACGAGGCCTCCGCAAATATCCGGGGGCCTTTGATTTTAAGGGAAAACGACCAACATCCCCAACCAGAAGAACAAAAATTGCTTTTACCACCACCTGAAAATACATTTTATGCAAAGCTTCAGAACAGAACTAGAAAATCCGATAGTAGAACAAGATATTATAGACCTGGAGAAGAAGATTCGCCTGTTCCGCGAAGGCGCCATTTCGGATGAAAAATTCCGTAGCCTCCGTTTGGCAAGAGGGGTGTATGGTCAGCGTCAGCCTGGTGTGCAAATGGTGCGCATCAAATTACCATACGGTAAAATGACCCTGCAACAATGGAACCGCATCACTGAAATTTCTGATGAATATGCTACCAGTAATCTGCACCTGACTACCCGCCAGGATGTTCAGATTCACTACGTAAGCCTGGAAAGAACACCCGAAATGTGGTCTAAACTGGAGCTGGATGATATCACCATCCGCGAAGCCTGTGGTAATACCGTACGTAACGTAACTGCTTCAGATCGCGCTGGTATTGATCCGGAAGAACCATTTGATGTAACGCCTTACGCAGATGCTACTTTCCGCTACTTCCTCCGCAACCCGGTAAGTCAGGAAATGGGACGTAAAATCAAGATCTCTTTTTCTTCCTCTGAAAAAGATACTGCCTGGTCGTTTATGCACGATTTCGGCATGATCCCTAAAATAAAAATTATAGACGGCAAAGAAGTACGTGGCTTCAAAGTACTGGTAGGCGGCGGTTTGGGCGCACAACCCTTCCTCGCTAAAACCGTATACGAGTTCCTCGAAACAGATCTGCTCATTCCTTATATCGAAAATGTACTGCGCGTATTTGACCGCTACGGGGAAAGAACCAGCAGGAATAAAGCCCGCATGAAATTCCTCATCCAGAAGATAGGAATGGAAGAATTTGAACGTCTTGTTAAAGAAGAATATAAAGCAGTAAAGGTAAAAAGTGTACCGGTAGATGCCGATGCATGGGTAGCAACTACTCCTCCGGCCCCCGTTGCTGTACCTGCTTACAGCATAAAAGATGCTAAAAAATACGAAGCCTGGAAAGCTACCAACACCTTTGAACAAAAACAAAAAGGTTACTATGGTGCGTATGTGAAAATTACACTGGGTAATATCGGATCTGCTATCAGCCGCAAGCTGATTGAGGCCCTCCGCCCTGTAATTGCAGACGATGTCAGGGTCACTGCTAACCAGGGACTGTTGCTGAAATTTATTCAGCCGGCAAATCTGCCTTACGTTTTCAGCGTACTGGAAGATGCAGGCTTTGCAGAACCAGGGTTCGACAGTATCGCAGACATTACTGCCTGCCCCGGCACCGATACCTGCAACCTGGGTATTTCCAGCAGCACTGGTATTGCCAAAGTATTGGAAAATGTAATTACGGATGAATTTCCTGACCTGGTATATAATAAAGACATCAAAATAAAGATCAGCGGATGTATGAACTCCTGCGGTCAGCACGGTATTGCCAGCATCGGTTTCCATGGCAGTTCTATGAAAGCCGCCGGTAAAGTATTACCCGCCCTGCAGGTACTCCTGGGTGGTGGTATCGTAGGGGATGGCGTTGGCCGTGTGGCAGATAAAGTGATTAAAGTGCCCAGCCGCCGTGGTCCGGACGTATTACGCAGCCTGCTGCACGACTACGAAATCAATGGACTGGAAAATGAATTGTTTAATGAATATTACGATCGTCAGGGAGAAAAATATTTCTATGAACTGCTGAAACCATTGGCAGACCTCAGTGCTGTTACAGCCGGCGATTTTGTGGATTGGGGCCAGGCACAGGATTACGCTACAGCAATTGGTGTAGGAGAGTGTGCCGGTGTGATCATTGACCTGGTAGCAACCCTGCTGCTGGAAGCCGAAGAAAAACTGGAACTGAGCAGCGTTGCGATCATCAAAGGTGCTTATTCAGATGGTATCTACCACGCTTACTCTTCTTTCGTACAGGGAGCAAAAGCCCTGCTGCTGGGTGAAGCGGTAAGTGGTAATACACAAATTGGTATCATCAACGATTTCGATAAACACTTTGTAGCTACTGGTAAATTCAGCTTTGAATCTGATTTCAAAACTACGGTGCTGCAAATCAACAGCAACGAGGCTACAGAAAGTTTTGCGAAAACCTATTTCGAACAGGCGCAATCCTTTTACAACGCAGCACAGGTGTACCGTCAAAAAGCCAGCGAACTGGTACAGGCGTAATTTTTCATTCATCAAAACACGAACAACTCATGCAAAATATACAACCCAAACTCACATTGATAGGTGCAGGCCCAGGAGATCCGGAATTGATCACTGTTAAGGGGTTAAAGGCCATCCAGAATGCCAGGGTAATCCTTTATGACGCATTGTCCAGCAACGAATTGCTGGACCATGCGCCGGCTAACTGCCTTCGTCGCTTTGTAGGTAAACGCGCAGGCATGCACGTTTATTCACAGGATGAAATAAACAGGATGATTGTAAAATATGCACTAACTTATGGTAGCGTGGTACGCCTGAAAGGAGGCGACTCCTTTGTATTCGGCCGTGGCCAGGAGGAAATTGCTTTTGCTCAGCAGTTTGGGATTACCGCAGAAGTAATACCCGGTATTTCCAGCGCGATCTCTGTACCCGGTGTTAACAAAATTCCGGTAACAGCACGTAATGTAAGTGAAGGTTTCTGGGTAATTACCGGTAACACACAAAACGGAAATTTATCCCGTGACCTGGATCACGCTATCAGGGCCAATACGACCGTAATTATCCTGATGGGCATGAGCAAACTGTCGGAAATTGCACAGATCTACAGCGCAGCAGGAAAGGGGCATACCCCCGCTGCTATTATCCAGAATGGTACTTTACCTACCCAGAAAATGGGTGTGGGAAATGTGGAAGATCTCCTGGAAATAGCTGCTACGCATGATCTGCATAACCCTGCGGTACTGGTAATCGGTGAAGTGGTAAGTTTCCACGAAGCCTTCCAGGCCTTAAAGAGCAAGGTTTCAGAGGAACTTAAAATTGCCGTATAATGGAAGAAAATCAGTTATTCCCGGTGTTTTTCAAATTGCACCGTCTGCACGTACTCGTTGTAGGCGGTGGTAATATCGGACTGGAAAAAGCCAATGCCATGCTGGAAAATTGCCCCCAGGCAACCATTACAGTCGTGTCATTGGATTTTTTGCCTGAACTGGAAGCAATTACGCACCAGTATCCCAATATTACCCTGATTCAAAAATCGTTTTCCTGTGGTGACCTGCTGGGGAAAGACCTGGTAATAGCTGCTACTAACGACAAAGCCTTTAATTATCATGTATGGGAAAAAGCTAAAGGCAGCAAAGTGCTGATCAATGTGGCGGATACCCCTGAACTCTGTGATTTTTACCTGGGCTCTATTGTAAAAAAAGGAAATCTCAAGATTGCCATTTCTACCAATGGTAAATCACCCACTATCGCCAAACGCCTCAAACAGGTATTACAGGAAGCAATTCCGGATACACTGGATGAAGTGCTGAACAAATTATCACAGATCCGTGATAAACTAAGCGGCGATTTTGCCAGTAAAGTGAGAAAGCTGAACAGTATTACAGATGTACTGGTAAAGCCCGAAAGTGAAGGTGTATAATTATTTTTTAAGCAATTCCAGCAGCACCTGCGCCTGGTTGTTTGTTTCGTCTTTAGCCCCGTATAACAGTGTTACCCGCTGATGTTGCGCTCTCTTTTTAATAGCGGTCAACAATTCTTTTTTCTCCTGTAATTCATGTAGATATCTTGTTTTAAATTCAGCAAACTCCGCTGGGTCATGGTGAAACCATTTGCGTAATTCGTTGCTGGGCGCTATTTCTTTTGCCCATTCATCTACATGCGCCCGCTCCTTGGATATACCCCTGGGCCATAACCGGTCTACCAGGATGCGGTAGCCATCTGTATCTGCATAATCTTCATAAATGCGCTTGATCTGTAGCATACTTCATTTAACAAGTCAGGTAATAATATTGTTTTTTTTCGCTTTTATGAAATCGCGGAAATTGGATATCATTGTACTTATGAGTAATCAACAGGAAATAATTACAGCAACCGTAGATTTTGTGAAGAAGGAATTAGCAGGAGCAGAAGGAGGCCACGACTGGTGGCATATTTACCGGGTATGGCAACAGGCCAGGCACATTGCAGCAAAAGAAACCGTGGATCCGCTGGTAGTGGAACTGGGTGCGCTGCTACATGATATTGCCGATTCAAAATTTCACAACGGAGACGAAAACATAGGACCAGCAAAAGCAGTGGCATTCCTCCAAACATTGGCGGTGCCGGCGGATATCATCACGCATGTAGAAAATATTATCCGCCACATTTCTTTCAAAGGTGGCAACCAGGAAGTTAAATTTTATTCAACAGAATTAGGTGTGGTGCAGGATGCCGACAGACTGGATGCTATTGGCGCCATGGGTATTGCCAGGGCATTTAATTACGGTGGATTTAAAAACAGACTGATCTATGATCCGGCGGTACAACCTAATCTGCAGATGACGAAAGAAGAATATAAAAATAGTACGGCGCCCACCATTACACATTTTTATGAAAAGTTATTACTGTTGAAAGACCGGATGAATACAGCTACCGGTAAAGAGCTGGCAGCAGAAAGACATGCTTTTATGGAATTATTCCTGGAGCGGTTTTATAAAGAGTGGGAGGGAGAGATGTAATGTAAGAAGGGGATCGCCCTCGGCGATCCCCAACAAAACTAGATCTTCTCGAAGAACAGTGCTTTTAATTCATCTGCATCTTCCGGTTTCATTTTGCCACCAAGGATCAGTCTGAGCTGACGGCGACGCAAGGCACCTTCATATAATTTTTTTTCTTCTTCTGTATCTGTAATAATACCAGGAACCGGTCTGGAGTTGCCATTAGGATCCAGGGCTACAAATGTCATGAAAGCTTCGTTGGATTTATAGCGGTATTGCTGCACAGGATCTTCTCCCCATACTCTCATATGTACTTCCATAGAAGTTTTAAAGGCGCGGCTTACTTTAGATTCAATATGTACCACATTACCCAGTTTAATGGGATTTTCGAAGGAAATATTATCTACGGAAGCAGTTACTACGGGCGCACTACAGTGTTTCATGCAGGCCAGTGCGGCTGCAATGTCCATCCAGTACATCAAACGACCCCCCATCAGGTTACCGAAGGTGTTGGTATCATTCGGTAAAACCAGTTCGGTCATCTGTATCAGCGAGTCTTGAGCTCTCTTTGGCGTTAAAGTCATCTTTTATGTATTTCGGACGCAAATTTACTGTTTATATATTTATAGTTGTGTAGACATTTCCGGAAGTAAGCCTGCCGGATAAAGGTTTTTAACAAATAATTTCCCGTACTTGAAAATTCTTTAAAACGCCCTGTAGATAAGTGATGAGAGCTGAACATATTCTCCCAAAAATTAACAAACAAATAAAGTGATTATGTAAAAAACTTGGGAGCGAAGCAAATTTGTGTAACTTTGCATGACCTTCGGAAGTTGTTTACTTGATCGGTTTTACACCAAATGCAGTCCGGCACTTCCCCGTTTATAGGTCAAGTATTCTAAGCTGAATTTTAGTTTTTATGGCAAAATATATCTTCGTTACAGGAGGTGTTACATCTTCTTTGGGTAAAGGAATTATAGCTGCTTCACTTGCAAAATTATTGCAGGCACGCGGCTTTAGAGTGACTATTCAGAAATTTGATCCATATATCAATGTGGATCCGGGTACGTTAAACCCTTATGAACATGGTGAATGTTATGTAACGGAGGATGGCGCAGAAACCGATCTGGATCTCGGACACTACGAGCGTTTTCTGAATACGCCTACGTCTCAGGCCAATAATGTTACTACAGGCCGTATTTATCAGACTGTTATCAACAAGGAAAGAGAAGGTGCCTACCTCGGTAAAACCGTACAGGTAATCCCTCACATCACGGACGAAATCAAACGCCGTATCCTCCTGTTGGGCAAAGATGGTAAATTCGATATCGTGATAACTGAACTCGGTGGTACCGTGGGTGATATCGAATCACTCCCTTACATTGAGGCAGTTCGTCAGTTACAATGGGAACTGGGAGAAGAAGATTGCCTGGTAGTACACCTTACGCTCATTCCGTACCTGCGTGCGGCCAAAGAGCTGAAAACCAAACCTACGCAACACTCTGTGCGCCTGTTGAGCGAATACGGCGTACATCCGGATATTATCGTTTGTCGTACAGAAGAACCATTGTACCGCGATCTGAAAAAGAAAATTGCCCTCTTCTGTAATGTACAGGTAGATGCGGTGATTGAAGCCAACGATGTACCTACTATTTACGAAGTTCCCCTGGAAATGATGCGCGAGAAACTGGACGTTTCTGTGCTGAAAAGACTGGGATTACCTGTAGAAAAAGAGCCTGAACTCGTTAAGTGGCGCGAATTCCTGGATAAACTGAAATATCCTAAATCCAAGGTGACCATCGGTCTGATCGGTAAATATGTGGAATTACAGGATGCCTACAAATCCATCCTGGAATCCTTTATTCATGCCGGTTCCCTGAACGAATGCAAGGTAATTGTACAAAACATTCACTCTGAGCACCTGACACCTGAAAATGTATGCGAAAAACTGAAAAACCTTGATGGGCTCCTGGTAGCTCCGGGCTTCGGTCACCGTGGTATTGAAGGTAAAATAGTAGCTATTCAGTATGCCCGCGAAAATCAGCTGCCTTTCTTCGGTATCTGTTTGGGTATGCAGATGAGTGTGGTGGAATACGCACGTAATGTACTCGGCTGGAAAGATGCACATTCCGTGGAAATGAACCCTGATACTGCTCACCCGGTCATCAACCTCATGGAAGAGCAGAAGAAAGTAACCGCTAAAGGTGGTACCATGCGTTTGGGCGCTTATAGCTGCGAACTTACTCCCGGCACCAAAGCGGAAGAAATCTACGGCAAAACCACCATCAGCGAAAGACACCGTCACCGCTACGAGTTTAATAACGATTTCCTCAAAGATTTTGAAGAAGCGGGGCTGGTACTCTCCGGTAAAAACCCGGAAAGTGGCCTCGTTGAAATCATAGAACTGCCATCACATCCGTTCTTCGTAGGCGTTCAATTCCATCCGGAACTGAAAAGTACCGTGGAAAGCCCTGCACCGGTATTCGTATCCTTTATCAAAGCTGCCAAGCAATACGCTGAAAGCAAGAATGGTAAAGCGAAACTGGAAGAATCGATAGTGAAATAGCTTTTAGCTTTTAGCAGTTAGCTTTTAGATTATAGCGAATACTTATCCGCTATAATCTAAAAGCTAACTGCTAAAAGCTAAAGGCTAAAGGCTAAAGGCTAAACCCGCCCTGATCCTCAATTATATACACATTTCCTTTACTTATTTATTATTTTAACCGCAATTAACAGGGGTTTCACCTAAAAAGCATGGTCAATTCATAAAATCATGCTTACCTTTGCTGCCTAAATTTTAATTGCATTTCATGGATAGAAATTCGGTCATTGGGTTTTTACTGTTGGGCGTTTTGTTGGTAGGATATATATTCTTCAACCAGAAACAACAGGCAGGAGCCGCAAGGGAAAAAGCCAGGCAAGATTCCATAGCAGAACTTAACAAGCCTAAAACTACTCCGGTTGCAGATACAGCAAGTCTTGCTGCTGTTGCGAATGGTGGTCAGCTGGACTCAGCTCATCAGGCACTGTTGAGTGGAGAGTTTGGTACTTTTGCCGCTGCCGCCACCGGCAATGTGCAAAACACCGTATTGGAAAACGATGTGGTGAAAATCACCTTTTCCAATAAAGGAGGACAACCAGCAAGTGTACAACTGAAACAATACAAAACGTATGATGGTGCTCCATTAATGTTGCTGCAAAGCTCATTCGATCGTTTATCTGTTGAAGTGCCAGCCAGTTTAACCAAAGTACTGAACAGTGCTGATCTGTTCTTTACCGCCGGACAACCTCAGGAACTGGCAGGTGGCGTAAAGTCTATCGCTTACCGCCTCAATACCAGCAACCCTGCTGCATACCTGGAATTTATTTATGCCCTTAAACCTGGCAGCTACGTGGTAGACTATACCATACATGCAGTAGGTATGCAGGGACTGCTCCCAGGCAATCAGAACTATCTGACCCTGCAATGGAACAGCCAGGACGAAAAACAGGAACATGATATGCAGAACGAGCGCCTGAACAACCAGGTGCACTATATGCTGGAAAATGACAAGCATGATTACTTCACCCTGAACCGTACCAGCCACGAAAAGCTGGATCACAAAATCAAATGGGTGAGTGTAAAACAACAGTTCTTTAATACTACCCTGATCGCTAAAGGAGCGCTTTTCAATAACGCGGATGTAAATACCAAAGTACCTGAAAGCCCTAATATCGTAGGTCAGACATTTAGCACCATACAGATTCCGTATAACCGTGCAAATGACTTCTCTTTCCCAATAGAGATTTATTATGGTCCCAACCATTATAAAACACTGAAATCATTTGATATTGGTTTACAGAAAATCATCCCGCTGGGCACTGGTATCTTCGCTTTCGTGAAATATGTGAACATCTTTATCATTATCCCGGTGTTTAACTTCCTCAGCGGATTTATAGGTAACTATGGTATCATCATTATCCTGCTCACCCTCTTCATCCGCTTGCTGATAGCGCCTTTCACTTACCAGAGTTATGTATCTCAGGCTAAAATGAAAGTGCTGAAACCAGAAATTGATGAACTGAAAGCTAAATTTGGTGATGATCAGCAAGGCTTTGGCGTAGAGCAGATGAAACTGTTCAAGAGCGCTGGTGTAAACCCGTTAGGCGGATGTTTACCCGCTTTATTGCAGCTACCTATCCTGGTGGCGATGTACAGCTTCTTCCCATCTTCCATTGAGCTGCGTCAGGAAAGCTTCCTGTGGGCGAAGGATTTGTCTACTTACGACTCTATCCTGAACCTGCCGTTCGACATTCCTTTCTATGGCGGTCACGTGAGCTTGTTCACCATCCTCATGACCATTACCAGCTTGATCCTGGCGTTCTACAACCGTGGAATGACTGATCAAAGCAACCCGGTAATGAAGTACATGCCATATGTAATGCCCATCATGTTATTGGGTATCTTCAACCGCCTGGCTGCGGCATTGACCTTCTACTACTTCCTGTCCAACGTGATCAGTATCCTGTTGCAGTTTGTTATTCAGAAGTTTATCATTARCCATGATAAAATCCACGCACAGATCCAGGAAAACAAGAAGAAACCGAAGAGCAAATCCAAATGGCAGGAGAAACTGGAAGAAGTGCAGAAGCGCCAGCAGGGAATGCAACAACAGCCAAAGAAAAAGTAGGATTAATACAATCTGAACAATTCAAACATAATTTTTAGCAGAAGGCTTCCCATTAAGGAAGCCTTCTCTATTTTTGAACGGATATGAAGAAGAGTTGGTTATTATTCATGTGCGCCGCAGGCATCTACACGGGCGCACTCGCACAGGATACCATTCCTGATGCCGCCCGGATTCAGGGCATCGTTAATTATCTGGCTTCCGATAAGCTGAAAGGCAGGGGCACCGCAGAAAAAGGAGGTATGAAGGCCAGCCGCTATGTGGCTAAACAGTTTAAGAAACTGGGCCTGCAAGCTGTAAATGGCAGTAGCTATTTCCAGGATTTTACCTTCGATAAAAAAGCGCATAAGGATATTCCGAGCCGCAATGTCATTGGTTTCCTGGATAACGGTGCCGCACGCACGATTATCATCGGTGCACACTACGATCACCTGGGCACCGCTGCTTTATTTGACGGAAAGTACCCGATAGGAGCCATCCATAACGGGGCAGATGATAATGCTTCTGGCGTAGCTGGCTTGCTGGAACTGGCGCGTCATTATGTGAAAAATAAAGGGAAGGAGCCATTTAATTTCCTTTTTATAGCATTTGGGGGAGAAGAACTGGGCTTACAGGGTTCTAAGTATTATACTGCCCATCCGTTGATGCCACTGGATAAGATGCATTTCATGCTCAATATGGATATGATCGGCCGCTATAATCCGGAAAGAGGTATTGGTGTAGGGGGCTATGGCAGCGCAGAAGAATGGCCGGCTGTTTTCAAAGATGTACAGCAACCAGGCATTAAATTCTTTACAGATGCCGCCGGCAAAGGCGCATCTGATCATCATAACTTTTATGTAAATGGTGTTCCGGTAATGTTTTTCCATACCGGCGGACATGACGATTATCACAAGCCTACAGACGATGCGCCGAAATTACAGGCTGCCTCAGAAGCCAGCATTCTGCAACTGGAAATACAGTTGATTGATCGTGCAATGGCTTTCCCGGTATTACATTATGTAGGGGAGAAGGGCTAGGCAACGAGTTCCACCTCATATACGGGACTAAAAAGATACCATCGGTGAGACGCTACCTCTTCACAGCGGTAGCGTTTTCTTATTTTTTCCCCCCGCCGGAATACACGCCCGTCTTTGGTTTTAAACAAACCATTTAAAGGCACCTGCTCTATAAAAAAGTGATTTTCTTTCTGCTGATCATACTTCTTCAGCACACGCATCAGATGTTCATCTGCGCAGGAGCTGGCAGCAGGATTGGTCATACTTTGACGCACGGCCAGTTCCACATCCGGTGGGAGCAGGCTTTTGCCTACAAATCCATGCAATATAAAAGTGAACTCCTGTTTCCATTCCTTTCCATGCGATGCCACGCGGTTGGCATATTTGTTAAAGGTGGTCAGGTGTGCAATTTCATGCAGCAGCGTAAGCAGAAAGGCATATTTATTCAGGGAACCATTGATGCTGATCCTGTGCCCTTTACCCTGTCCATCAGGGTGACGGTAGTCGCCAAGTATACTGGACCGTTCACGGGTAACGGTCAGATGTACCTTGTAGGTGGTTAGAAAATCCATTACCTGGCCGAAGGTGCCTTCGGGTAAGTAGGACGCTAAAGCATTCAGGGGCGCCTCTTTTTTCAAATAGATTATTTTTTTAGCCTCGTCAGCCGGAAAAGACTGAGTGTTTCAAATACAGTATACACCAGGTACAGGAACAACAGCATGAAAATAGTCAACTTGCTGACATTGGGCTTATAAATAAGCACATAGACAACAATACCTATTACACAAAGGAAGAGTTTTGCAAGGGTGGAGCCGTAAACAGCCCGGATAAATGCATGATGATTGGAGGAAGCGAGTCCCTGGCGGCCCATCAGATAAGACACCAGGGATATAATTGCCATGATCACGTTGCCGGTCATCAGCACATTTGTATGTGTGCCAAGGCCCAGTAACTGTGCTTTGAATATAATAATGAGTCCGTTAAGAATTCCAAAAACTGCGAATAACCGTATAAAAAATCTATCACTCATGCCGTCGGGTGTCTTTTATAATTTGCCACAAAAGTATGGCTAATGCAATTAAAGAAAAAATGATAAGGAACACAGGAAACCGCCAGCCGATCCGCTGGTCAAGTTTATAACCTGCAAACACACCCAAACCTAAGGTGGCCATCATTTGAAAGGCCAACCCAGCGTAGCGTAATAAAGGATTACGATTATTATTCGGCTTCCTGGAGGACGGATTTTCCATGTTTCTGATTATCTGCCGGCTGCTGATCGTCCATGTAGCAACGGCCATTGAACTTAGCAGAAGGCTCCATTTCAAAATGAGCAGTGTAAACATCGCCCTTTACCAACGCATTGCCTTTCAGGAACAACAGCTCTTCTACCTTGATAATACCGGTTACTTTCCCCAGGATATCTGCGCTCTGGCACACCAGGTCGCCAACAATATCACCCTCAGGACCTACCACTATCTTCGCTTTGGTAGATACCAGTCCATTTACCTGGCCATCAATTCTGATGTCGCCTTCACACACAATATCACCCTGGATAGTCGTGCCATTGCCAATAATGTTAACAGTGGATGTAGGTAACATGGATTTGTTGTCACCTTTCGATTTCTGATTGTTGTTAAACATAGGGAGTTAGGTTTTTCAAGTTTAGTGATGTAATATAAATAAAATATGTAAATATTTTGGTCTTTATGTATTTAGATATTTCACGCCGCATTCACGTCAACTTGCTCACTTAAATATTTAAATAATAAAAAATTAGTAAGTACTGTTATCTACAGCTGGTACTTTTAACATGGTGGTATCGAGTTTCCCGGTAAATTCTCCGTTGATCACCTGTTTAATATTCTTCAGATACTGGTCCCGGGCATTAATGGCTGTTTCTAATGAGTCCGCCCGCATTTTGAGATGGATAAATTCCTTGCGTTGTTTCAGATCTCCATAGCCGGGTATATAGTAACGCAAAGGCGTAAATACCACGGTCGCTACCGTAATAGCTACCAGTAATACAAACAGGGTGCTGAAAGCAATATATACGCTCATTCGGGAGAGTTTGAACGATGTTACTTCTTCATAGGTATCGTCATTCATAATCACCAAACGGTACTTATGACTGAGTTTTTCCAGGCTTCTTCTGTTGTTTTTATTCCCCTTCTTGGCCATGTTTGTGGTACTACTTAAAGAAATTTATTCCTTTTAAGGCGGGCTAAAGTTAATCATTATTGTAAAATAGGGAAGGGTGTTTTGAGGATTCTATAAAGAAATGACATTTTTTATTTGAAAACCAGCGGATTAAAAGATATTTGCCGCCAGAAAAAAGTAGCAGACACTTCTGCGGGACGAGCAGTGAATCAACTATTTTATCCTATCTTTAAAATATTTTTTCAAACTGTAAGTTATATATATTTAGCCTATACACCCTGGCATCCATGAATTGCATCAAACTGCTACTTAAATATCTGGGATTTTTTATATTGTCGTTTTGCCTGGGTTTGCCGGCGGTCTGGGCACAGAACAAGCCTCAAAAGCAGCCGCAGCAAACAAATTCCCAAAGCCAGGCCCCCGATAATCAGCAACACAGACCTGTTGCCAAGCCCCTTTTTAAACCTAAGGAGCCTCGTGTACAGGATCGGCGCCCCCCCTCCGAAGTAATGCTGGAAAAAAAGAAATGGAACTGGAAACGAAAGTTCTTCCAGAACATGGCCACGCGCTTCAACTATTATTTTCACGCCAAACAGAAACTCGACAGGGTCGTAAGAACCGCTAACCGCGATGGCCAGGATAACTATAATATGCTGCTGCCTTTCTATCCTTACAGTTTGCAAAGCCAGGGATTCAGCAAAGGGGAACTCGACTCCGTAATAGACAAAACCTCCATGGGTATTCAGCTCCATGACCCCCGCGGCAAATGGATCGATGACTGCTTCCTGCTCATGGGGCGCGCCTACTTCTATGAAGGAGACCTCGAAAACGCCAATAAAACATTCCAGTATATCAATATCACTTTCGCCCCCAAACAGAAATCGGAATATAAAACCGTAGTGGGTGCCCGCGAAAATGACCAGATCTCTATTGCCACCAACGAAAAAAGAAAAGGCTTCTTCGGTCGCTTTAAACACGTGAAAGCCCGTAATGATGCTTTCCTTTGGCGAGCCAGAACCCTCCTCGAACAAAAGGAATACGATGAGGTACAGGCCCTCCTCAACTTACTCAATAACGACCCGCATTTCCCGCACCGCCTTGATGGTGGTCTGGCGGAAGTACGCGCCTACAGCAATTATATACAGAAAAGATATCCTGAAACCATAGAACCCCTGCAACTGGCCATAGATAAAAGCCACGACCGGGTAGCCAGGGCCAGGATGTCCTATATCCTCGGTCAGCTCTATGTACAGCAGCACCGCCCGGATTCCGCCCTGGAACAGTTCCGTAATGTGATTGGCATGAAACCCGATCCGATGATGGACTTCCAGGCAAGGTTACAAATCGCTAAAACAAACGCAGAAACAACCGGCGATATCGCTAAAAGCATTGCCGGCCTTCATCACATGCTGAGAAAGCAACGCTTCTCCAGGTTCCGTGATGGCATTTACTATACCATGGGTACCCTGGTATATCCCAAAGATCCGGATGCAGCCATCGGCTATATGAAGCAATCACTGAAAGTACCCAGTGATAACCTCATGCAACGCACTATTACCTATAAAGGGATGGCCGATATTTACTACGATCTGCGCAATTATCCGGACGCTAAAAAATATTACGACAGCACTGCCGGCACCATGAACAAAGACTTCATAGATGCGGCCACCGTAAACGTCCGCAAAGAAGTACTGTCAGATGTAGTGGCTAAACTGGATATCATTCACCGGGAAGACAGTCTGCAGAAAATTGCAGCCATGTCGCCTTCCGATCGTAACATACTCCTCTCGAAAATGGCGGCTACGCTCAAAAATGAAGCAGCCGACAAGAAAAAGAAAGATGCACTCTCCGCTGCTAATCCACTCGATGTGAACGCGATGGGCATGACAGGTGGTGGGGCTTATGGACCTAAGGAAGAAAAAGGGGATTGGTATTTTTACAATGCCAGCAGTAAATCTGCGGGCTACTCAGAATTTAAACGCAGATGGGGTAGCCGCCAACCCGGCGATAACTGGCGCCGTAGCCAGAACGGTGTGGTGAATGCAGCTAACAGCAACGCACCTATTGAAATAGCAGAAGAAAGTAAAAACGCTGCCACCAAGGGCGTGCCTCCGGATAGTGTAAGTGTGGACTTACTGGCTGCCGGCCTGCCACTGACACCAGAAAAACTCGCGGTTTCGGAAAAAGCGGTAAAAGATGCCTGGTTTGATCTGGGTAAATTATATCACGATAAACTGGAAAACTATCCGCTGGCCATAGAAACCTATGACTCGCTGCTGCTCCTTTTCCCGGATCATCCGCGCAAACCGGAAGTATTGTATTCGCTCTATATATGGAATAGTAAACTGAATCATACCGCGCAGGCTAACCAGTATAAAACGATGGTATTGAACCAGTATGGCAATACCAACTTCGCCGACATTATCCGTTCCGGTGGATTGAATAACGATGTAGATGTGGCCAAAAAGAAACAGGTCAGTGCAGCTTACGATTCTGCCTATACGGCTTTCCGGAATGGTGACTATGCAGGCGCCATGGCCATGAAACAACGGGCGGACAGCTCTTTCGGCTTCAGTTTCCTGAAACCTAAGTTCGATTTGCTGGAAGCCATGCTGATTGTTAAAACAGATACCTCGTTTGCAACAGACTCGCTGCAACTGTCACGCAAGGCCGTACAGGCAGTATTAACCAAATACGCTGCCGATGAGCCTATCCGCTTACAGGCCCAGGCCCTGATGGATGCGCTGGATCACCGTGCAGAACTTACAGATTACCTGGCCAAACTGGAGGTAAGAAAGAAAGATGCGAACGGAGAATTGCTGGATGAAAATATCACCATGCGCTATCCCTGGCAGAATCCACAGCCGGTATTGGCCGATAAGCTGAATGTAGCCAAAACGCGGGCTGATTCGTCTAAAATAGCCGCAGGCATGGTAACGCCATTGCCCGCACCTATTGTGCCTATTGCACCCGTAAAACCGGTAACACCTTATAAAATAAACGCTGATAACCCATTCTTTGTAGTGCTTTCCTTTGACCGGGTGTCAAAAGAACTCATGGACGAAGGACTGAATCAGTTTACCCGCTATAATTCGACTAAACATGCCTCGGATAAAATTGAAGTCGGCAGCTTTGTGCTGACTCCCAATGATGTGATGCTCATTTTCAGGATTTTCCCCAATGAGAATAAGGCACTGGAGTACTTTGACGAAATCAGGGATGCCGCACCCGCTAATATCATTCCCCGGATCCGGCCAACAGAATACCATTTCTTCGTTATTTCGAGAGATAACTTTATCCTGCTGAATAGTACCAAAGACCTGGCCGGGTATCGTAAGTTTTTTACAGAAACTTATGTGACCCAGTAAGTAATTTTAGAAATTTAAATAGCTTTGTCGGTCAAACGCTTATAAACAGGCTTGTTTATTGCAGTTGAACTTTATTGAAAAATTTACATATATAGCCAACAGATAGTAATAAATTGCCATTCATTTAAAGGATCAGGCAATTTGGCCATAAAACAAATTATATAAGCGCATGAAAAAATCGGTGAAAATATTGTGGCGGGTGGCTTTTGGTATCTTAGCATTACTTGTTCTCTTTGTTTTACTCATTAATTTCCGTGTAATCGGCAGTATGCCTTCCATGGAAGAACTGGAAAATCCCCGTGCAGCGCTGGCAGCAGAAGTGATTGCGGACGATGGTACCATTTTGGGTAAATACTACCAGGTAGATCGTTCCAGCAGCGATTATAATGAGATCTCCAAAAATGTGATCAACGCGCTGATAGCAACTGAAGAAACCAGGTTTTACGATAACTCCGGTATTGACCCTAAAGGCACACTGGCCATTCCTTTTTACCTCCTGATCGGTAAAAAACGTGGATCCAGCACCATCACACAACAGTTGGCCCTGAACCTGCAAGCAGATAACCTGGGTAAACAGCGCTCCGGTAACCCCGTAGGACGTGCCTTCCAGAAAATACAGGAATGGATTATTGCGGTAAAACTGGAAAGAAACTTCACAAAACAGGAAATCCTGACCCTGTATTTAAATACAGTGGCTTTCGGAGATAACGTATATGGAATAGAAAACGGCGCCAGAACCTTCTTCAGTAAAGATGCCGGTCATTTATCCATAGAAGAATCCGCCATCCTGATAGGGATGCTGAAGGGAAACACCATCTATAACCCCCGCCGTAATCCGCAGTATGCGCTTGAACGCCGTAATACGGTGATAGACAATATGCAAAAAGCCGGATTCATCACACCCGGAGAAGCTGCATCTGCCAAAAGCAAACCAATTGTATTACACTATAATAAAATTGACCACAACAAAGGACTGGCCCCTTATTTCAGGGAAGTATTGCGTGATGAACTCAAAGGCTGGTGTAAAAACCATAAAAAAGCTGATGGCTCAGAATATAACCTTTACCGTGATGGTCTGAAGATATATACTACCATCAACCCAAGAATGCAGTTGTATGCAGAAGAAGCAGTAGCCAGGCACCTGGCAGTGCTGCAGAAATCACTCTCCGCACAAAACGATGTTAAAACCGGCAGCGTTTGGAAGAAATGGCCTAAATACCTGGATCAGTACATGAAAGAATCGGACAGGTATAAATTCATGAAGGATGATGAAGCCGATGATTCTACGATTGCCAGGGTGTTCAACACACCTACCCGCATGAAGGTATTTGGCTGGAAAAGTTCTACAGAACCAGACCTGAACGAAATAGATACCGTCATGACGCCAATGGATTCCATCAAATATACACGCTCCATTTTACAGGCGGGCTTTATGGCCATGGATCCGGAAAGTGGTGAGGTAAAAGCATGGGTAGGCGGACCTGATTTTCGTTATTTCAAAAATGACCACGTGGCTAAAACCCGTCGTCAGGTTGGTTCTACCTTTAAACCCTTCCTGTATTGCTTTGCGATCATGAATGGTTTTTCGGCCAACACTATATTGCCAAATGAACCTATTACGATTAATGGCTGGAGCCCGCATAACTCTGAAGGCAGCACTGGTGGTTCAATTACCATGGCCGGCGCGCTGGCCAAATCACTCAACCTGGTGGCTGCTTATCTGATTAAACAGATTGGCGCCAAACCATTTGCGGATTTCGCCAAAAATAAAGTGGGTTTCAGCAGCGATATCCCTGCATATCCGGCCATCGCCCTGGGTGCGGTGGAAATCTCCCTCTATGAACTGTTACAGGGGTACACCATGTTCCCTGCAAGGGGTATTAATACCAAACCTATTTATATTACCCGCATAGAAGACAGAAACGGTAACATCCTCGAAACATTTGCACCGGTAAAACGTGAAGTAATCAACGAAAAGCAATCCTACACCATGGTGAAAATGATGGAAGGGGTAGTGGCTCCCGGTGGTACCGGTGCGCGTATCCGTTCACGTTATAACATCCAGGGTGAAATAGCTGGTAAAACCGGTACCACCAACGATAATACCGATGGTTGGTTCATGGGCTATACTCCTAAAATACTGGCGGGCGCCTGGGTGGGTTGTGAAAACAACTTTATCCACTTCAGCACTACCGCTATCGGACAGGGTGCCAATACCGGCTTACCTATCTGGGCTTATTTCATGCAAAAGGTATATGCGGATCCAACACTGAAAATCAGCACGAATGATCATTTCCCGATTCCGCAGAATATGAGTGAGGATGATATCTACATGAATTATGAGTCTAATGTGAAACCAGGTGCAGAATCAGAAAACGTAGGTAACGGTTCTGCCGATGACTATGGCTCTGGCGATGCCAATGACTTTGCTACACCAGGTGCAGATAAACCAGAACCGGCGCCTGCTCCCGCACCTAAAAAGGAAGAGCAGAAAGATAAGCCAAAGGCCACTATGCCTGCACCACCTAAAAAGAACGATTAAAGCTATTTTCATCTTATAAAACAAAAGGCCGGTTACTACAGTAACCGGCCTTTTGTTTTTCGTATGGTATAAAACCGCTTATATATTTTATCCACCAATAAACAAACTGCTGCGGGCATTATAATCCTATTTATTAGCTTCACGTTACCAAACCATTAAAAAAAAAGTACAATGAAGTATGCATTTAAAGCACTGCTATTGGCAGGCCTGTTGCCCCTTGCTGCCCTGGCGCAGGATAGCACCCAGTTTATCAAAGGCTCCTGGAAGGAGCTCACCGCCAAAGCCAGGAAAGAACACAAGCCCATTTTTATTGACACGTACTTTGAAGGCTGTCATGCCTGCAAAGACATGGAAGTAAAAGTATTTCCACGCCCGGACGTAAAAAAGTACATGGAAGACAACTTTGTATGCACCGGTTATGACGTATTCAAGGAAGAATTCGGAAAAGAGCTGTGCGCCAAGTATTTCATGACAGGATTTCCCACTTACCTGATTATTTCCGGCGAGGGAAAACTGATTAATACCGGTATGGGCTACCAGGAAATACCCGATTTCCTGAAATTCCTGCAAACCAATATCGAAAAGTATAAAGCAGGGGAGTCGCTGACCGGCTTCGGTAATAGCCTGAAAAGAGATGATCCGGAGTTTTATACGACCTTCTTTTTCGCAAAAGACCGGAAGTATCCGGCTGCGGAAGTGGTAAAGGAATACCTGTTAAAGCAGTCGCCGAAAGACTATTTTAAAGAGTCTGTGTTTAAAGCCATGCAGGTGGCCGGCAAACTGCCTGACAATTACAGGGAGTTCTTTCTCAAAAACAAAGAAGCTTACGAAGCTCGTTTCGGCAGCGCCCTTACCCAGCATATCTTCAAAGGGTTGCTGAAACAGGATATGGCGGCTTTGCCTAAACAATATGATGAAAAGGCATTTGCTGCCTTTTTAGCGAAGCAGCAAACTGTATATAGTGCTGCCGACTGGCAGGAAGCACAGATGTATTATGCAGAAAATTATCTGTCCAGCATCTGCAAAAATGGAAAGGCGTTCCTGGAATTCGCTATCGCTCACAATGACCGTGACAACAACCGGATCCGCTATATGATCTTCTACATGGGAGCTGAAATGGAGAAGGATCCATCCCTGAAGGAATTGTATATCCAATGGGCAGAACCGGCGCTGACAGAAACCTCCAACCTGGAGGCATTAAGGTCCCTGGCTTATATGTGCCTGGAAAGAAATCATAAAGAGCAGGCGAAGAAATATTTTACCTGGCTGCTGTCCAAAGGCAAGGCCATGGGAGAATCTGTTGACATATACAATGAGCAACTGGCTAAGCTGAATAGTTAACATAAGGCATAAAGCAAAAAGCTATTAAAGCGAATGACCTGAGCAAAGGAGTAATATCCGCTCAGGTCATTCGCTTTAATAGCTTTTTGCTTTATGCTTTCAGCCTTATGCTACTGCTTTATTTACCAAAGCAGCCGCTTCGCTTAATAAAATTGCTGACTGTACTTTCAGACCGCTTTCTTCGATCAGTACTTTTGCTTCTGCAGCATTAGTACCCTGTAAACGTACAATGATAGGAACTTCGATGTTACCGATAGATTTGTAAGCATCAATAACGCCCTGTGCAACACGGTCGCAACGAACGATACCACCAAAGATATTGATCAGGATAGCTTTCACCTTTGGATCTTTCAGGATAATACGGAAACCTGCTTCTACTGTTTGTGCGTTGGCAGTACCACCTACGTCCAGGAAGTTAGCTGGTTCACCACCGCTCAGTTTGATCATATCCATGGTAGCCATGGCCAAACCGGCGCCGTTTACCATACAGCCTACGTTACCATCCAGTTTCACGAAGTTCAGGTTAAATTTGCTGGCTTCTACTTCAGTAGGATCTTCTTCTGAAATATCACGCAGTGCTTCGAGGTCAGGATGACGCATCAGGGAGTTATCATCCAGGTTTACTTTCGCATCTACTGCAATGATTTTCTCGTCACTGGTTTTGAACAGTGGGTTGATTTCCAGCATGCTGCAATCCAGTCCTACGTATGCGTTATAGAGGTTGGTTACAAATTTCACCATGTTTTTGAACGCTTCACCGCTTAAACCGAAGTTGAAAGCAATGTTACGTGCCTGGAAAGGCTGCAGGGGCATATTTGGTTTAACCCACTCTTTAAATATTTTCTCAGGAGTGCTGTGTGCTACCTCTTCGATATCCATACCACCTTCTGTGGAGTACATGATAACATTTTGGCTTTTAGCACGATCCAGCAGGATAGACAGGTAAAATTCCTTTACCGGGTTAGCACCTGGATAGTAAACATCCTGGGCTACCAGTACTTTATTTACCAGTTTACCAGCATCGCCGGTTTGAATGGTTACCAGGGTACCTCCCAGTATATTGCCTGCTATGGTTTTAATATCTTCTGCATTTTTTCCTACTGCCACACCTCTCTGTTCCGTACCACGGATCTTACCTTTTCCGCGTCCACCCGCATGAATCTGGGCCTTTACAACGGCAAATTCATTACCAAATTGCACTTTCAGCTGCTTGTATGCTTCCGCAGCCGCTTCAGGGGTATCCACCGGGATGCCTTCCTGTACCGGTACATTATATTTTTTCAACAGTTCTTTAGCCTGGTACTCGTGTAAGTTCATCGGAATAAAATTTGGCGCTAAATTAGGTCATTATGATTTAAATATAAAACTGCAGTCATTTGTGAATTAAAAAATAACTTTGCGCGGGTTTGTTTTTTAAATCCGACTTTTAATTAATGTATAAACAGATGAGTGAACTAACAGCAAAGATCACAGCAGCGGGGGAATATATCAGCAAATTCTGGCAAGATAAGCCGGTAGCGGGCATCATATTGGGCAGCGGACTGGGTAACCTGACCGGTGAAATAGAAGGTAGCGTGGAAATTCCATACAGCGACATCCCACATTTTCCTGAATCTACTGTAGAAGGACATTCCGGTAAATTAATCCTGGGATACATGCAGGGCAAGCCTGTAGTGGCCATGGCAGGACGTTTCCACTTTTATGAAGGATTTTCCATGCAACAGGTAACTTTTCCTGTTCGGGTTATGAAGGCACTGGGAATCCATACATTATTTATTTCCAACGCGGCCGGAGGCATGAATCCTGCCTTTAACGTGGGGGATCTGATGATCATCCGCGATCATATTAACCTGCAGCCGGAGCATCCGCTGCGTGGTAAAAATGAAGATACCCTGGGACCCCGGTTCCCGGATATGAGCGAACCTTACGCCAAAACCCTGATAGATGCTGCCAATAAAATTGCGGCAGCCAACAATATATCATTACATAGCGGCGTATATGTAGGCGTGCAAGGGCCTACCTTTGAAACCAGGGCAGAATACAAGTACATGCATCTCATCGGTGGCGATGCTGTAGGTATGAGTACGGTGCCTGAAGTAATTGTAGCGGCACATGCCGGCCTGAAAGTATTTGCCATGAGTGTGATTACCGATATCGGTATCCGGGAGGAGGAAAATGTGATTACCCATGAAGAAGTACTGGCGGCTGCAAAAGCAGCAGAACCTAAGCTTACGCTTATCTTTAGTGAATTAATCCGGCAACTATAAACGCTTTTGTTACTTTCGGATGAGGCAAATTTTCATTTTCATAGCCCTGCTGTTTTTTTGCGGGAATCAATTAAAGGCCCAGTTTAACTCGGGACGCCTGAATAATATGGGCGGCGGCGGAGGCGGCGGTAGTAGTAAAATGCAACGGGATACCGGAAAGCATGAACACGAGCTGGATACGCTGACCATCAGCTACCAGGTCCTGGGCGACCCTTCTTATTATAAGATAGATTCTTCTGTAGCTGATTTTCAAACCAACTATCTGAAGGTGCCTTCCAGTTACGCCACCACCGGTAATACCGGCGGTGCTGCGTATAATATGATATACTCGCCGCTGATGAAACCCGGATTTGATGCCGGTTTTCACTCGTACGATATCTATTCCAATTCCCACAAGGATGCCCGCTTTTACTATACTACCCGCCCTTATACAGAGCTGCAGTACCTGATAGGGAGCAAACAGGAACAGGTAATCGGACTATCACATACGCAGAATCGTACGGAACGTTTCAACTTTGCTTTCGACTATCGCAAAATAAATGCACCGGGATATTATCGTACCCAGAATACCAATCACGATATTTACCGGCTTACAGCCCGTTATCAGAGCAAAAACAAGCGTGCGCATACCTACATGAGCTTCTACTATAATAAGATCAATGGAGGGGAGAATGGAGGGCTTAAGTACGATTCTCTGATGCAGGATAACAACTACAAACAACGTAAAAGTTTGCCGGTAAATCTGGGCAATAATACGTCCCAGGCCTACGCTTTCTTTGGCGGCGGTACACTGCCGGTGAAATCCAGCTACCGGGAAACAGGTTTCCTCATACAGCAACAGTACGACTGGGGCAGGGGCGACAGCATTCATGTGAACGATACTACCGATTATTACAGGTATGAGCCGGTATTCCGTGTGCAGTACACCTTTAATTATCAGAATGATGATTACGGGTTTATCGACAGCAGTCCGGATACGACGTTTTATACCAAACACTATAATTTTATTCCCAGCGATACGGTTAATGCGCAGCATAAGTGGAAGCTAATTTCCAACGACATCTCCCTGATACAGTTTCCGGTACGTGGTAACCAGGGGCATTTCATTAACCTGGGTGCGCGGTTTGAAAGTATTACCGGTACCTTCCTCGATGCTGATATTAATTTCACTAACCTCGCAGTACACGGGGAATACCGTAACAAAACCCGTAACCAGAAATGGGACTTCTCCGCAAAGGGCGAATTTTATGTAGTAGGCCAGAATATTGGCGACTACGGCGTATATGGTACGTTACGCAGGCATATTAATGATCTTTTGGGAGATGTACGCCTGTCGGTGAACAACGTAAACCGCGAGCCTTCTTACGTGTACAAGTACTTTAACAGTAACCGGGATGCCTGGTACAATACCAGCCTGGCTAAAGAAAATGTTACCCAGCTGCAGTTTGCCACAGATAATGCAAAACTGAAATATACCCTGGCCGTGAATTATTTCCTGTTCACGAACTATACTTATTTCAAGGATTACTATCACAGCGACCAGTATGGTTCCCTGTTTAACCTGCTGCAGATCACATTCAGCAAGAAATTTGTCATCGCGCCATTTGCCTGGTATGTAGACGTTGCCTTCCAGCAATTGCATGGCAACGGACCGTTAAACGTACCCACTTTCTGGACACGCAACCGTTTCGCATTTGAGAAAAGGTTATATACTAACCTGAACCTGATCACAGGTATCGAAGCACGGTACAATACCGGCTACTATGCAGATGATTATTCCCCGCTGACAGGTCAGTTTATTTATCAGCATTCACAAAAAATCAGTAATCCTTTACCGGATATTGCGGCATTCGCCAACTTCCGTATTAAATCTTTCTCCGCTTATGTACGCGCAGAAAATTTGAATACGTTTATCGGCAATAATAACTACGCAGCTCCTTTATACCCCTATAACAACTTCGCCTTCAGAGTGGGGTTGAGATGGTGGTTTATTAACTAGCATAAAGCAAAAGGCATAAAGCAAAAAGCCAGTGTGCAGAAAGAATAAGCGGACATTTCGCCGTTGTCTTCTACACACTGGCTTTTTGCTTTATGCCTTTTGCTTTGCGCTTTTTTAGCTATATTTGTGTTTCATCATGAAACGATTTTTTGCCATATTATTTGCTGTCTTGTACACCACGCTTACCAGCGGGTTTGCAGTAAACGTGCATTACTGCATGGGCAAACTGGCATGCATTGAGTGGCAGGACGCTTCGGCGGATCTCTGCCAGATATGCAAAAAGCCGTCAAAAGGCATGGATTGTTGCAAAGATGAATTTAAGTTTTGTAAAGTCACTGAATCGCATCAGGCTGCCAAAGCCCTGCAGCAGGACTTTAGCATGACGACCAATATGCAGTTGCCGGTAAGAATATTAACCGTACCTGCATTACCCGTATCAAAAATACTGGCTGGCGACTATCACCACGATCCGCCAGATCTCACCACCACCCCCATTTTCCTTCGAAACTGCACTTTCCTGATCTGATTCAGTTGCTTTTGTAATACCCGCTTTTCGCGGAACGACAAAACGACGGCTGTAATTTCTCATTTATTTAATTTAATCAGATCATGAAAACGATAGCTATTATAGTGCTCGCACTGGGCTTGACTTTCGGCGCAAATGCACAATTCAAAAAAGCCAGCGTACATGCTACCGGCCTTACCTGCGCCATGTGTTCCAAAGCAACTTATGAAGCACTGGAATCACTACCTTTTGTAGATAAAATAGATACAGACCTGGATAACACCACCTTTGTACTGACCTTCAAAACCGGTGTACCGGTGAATATTGATGCCATTAAGGCAAAAGTGGAAGATGCCGGTTTTTCAATAGGTAAACTGGTGATGACTGCTAATTTTGATGCAGTAAATGTGCAAAACGATGCACATGTTAGCTTCGCTGGCAGTACCCTGCACTTTATGGATGTAAAGAACCAGGTGCTGAGTGGTGATAACAACATTACGGTGATCGACAAGGACTTTGTTTCTAGCAAACAGTTTAAAAAATTCAGTACCGAAACAAGTATGCCCTGCTATAAAACAGGCATGATGGGCGACTGCTGTAAAACCAATACCGGGGCAGCATCCGGCAGGATTTATCACGTTACCATTTAATACTTGTTTGGTGTATGAAGAAATTTATAATGATAGCAGTGGCGATCATTGCCGGTACCGGCATTGCAGCAGCCCAGGAATTATACGTTAATACGGAACCGGCGAGTAATATGCCCGCTAATTCCCTTGGAATAAGACTCACCAATAAGTTCTTTAACATGGAGCATTCCGGCGATGTGGGAATGCGTTTCGAACCGGAAGTGATGTGGGGGGTAAATAAAAAACTCATGGTGCATGTACTGGGGTATGCCTCTAATATGATGCAGTCTTCCATCCGGGCAGAAGGTGGTAGCATTTATGCGAAATACCGTTTCCTGTCGTTGGATCAACAGCACGCACATTTCAGAATGGCGGCTTATGTAAGAGGTTCCGTGATCGACAACCCATATTATCCTGTTATGCCGGTTGGCACACATGCGATGCGTCCTTATGATAATGAGGAACTGGACCTGGAGGGCGCTACATCCGGCGTAAGTGGTGGTATTATTGCTACGCAGTTGTTGCATAAACTGGCGTTGTCTACAACGTTGGGGTATTCACGTTATATGAATAATGTGAAGGATAATATTCCGGAAAGCTTTTCTAAAAACTCCGTAAATTATAGTCTTTCCGCCGGGTACCTGGTACTGCCTGTAAAGTATAAAAGCTTTCAGCAAACCAATTTAAACCTGTACGTGGAATTACTGGGGAAAACCAATACAGACTTAATGGGTCGTGGTTCTTACCTGGACATTGCCCCCGCCATACAGTTTATATTCAACAGTACCACACGACTGGATTTGTCTTACCGCTCCCAGTTGGCAGGAGACATGCCGCGTAACACGTTCAACTCCTTTTTAATCAGGTTTGAACATAACATTTTTAATATTAAAAAATAAATGATGGCCACAACAGATCTGTTTATAAAAAATATGGTTTGTCCACGTTGCATCAAGGTGGTAACGGCAGCCATCGCCGCGGAGCAGCTGGACATCCGGGATATACAACTGGGCAAAGTGACAGTAGCAGGAAAGGTGTCTGAAAAGCAATTGCAACAGCTATCTGCTACCCTGGAAAAAGAAGGTTTTTTACTGATAGATGATAAAAAACAGCAACTGATCGCCGGTATAAAAAGTATTGTAGTGCAGGCGGTACATCATTCTGAGCTGGATGAAATGAAAGAAAACTTTTCTACTTTACTGGCAGGGAAGTTGCAGAAAGATTATCACTATCTCAGTAATCTTTTTTCAGAAACAGAAGGCACTACCATAGAGCAATATATTATTCAGCAGAAAATTGAAAGAGTAAAAGAGTTGCTGGTATACAACGAATTAAGTTTAAGTGAGATTAGTTACAAGCTGGGATACAGTAGCGTAGCGCATCTTTCTGCTCAGTTCAAAAAAGTTACCGGTTTAACACCAAGTAAATTTAAACAATTGAAAGCCCCTGAGCGTATACCATTAGATAAGATATAGTATACCCATAGGCGTGAGATATTAGAAGTTAGTTGTTTTAGTTTTAGTTTAAAAAGAGGCTGCTGCACACCGTGGCCTCTTTTTTAAAAATCTTCACATGAAAAAGATCTTAACAGGTATATTAAAGGTATTGCAGTCATTGTTTATGAAAAAAGACTGTTGTAAATAATACGTATTTGTACGCAAACTTTCCGGGTAAAATTTCCTGCACAGTATTTGTAAATCCCTATCTTTACTATAGCGATTAACTGCAAATGAAGTACAAAATTTATATTATCGGTTTGTTATGCGGATCTGGAGCGTGCTTGTTGTTAGCCTGTGTCAATAAAAAAAAGCATACCGCCCCCAAACAAAAACAGATTGTAGCAAACATCAGACAACTGGATGAAGTGATAACAGATAATATCACGGAACGTTTGTCTGCACTCAAAGACAATGAAGGTGAACTGGAAGACAGCCTTTTGGCGTTCCGTCCCTCCGCTATTCAGGAATTTTATGGCGCCGATAAACCGTCCGGACACTGGTCCAGGGATGGTGTGGTCAATCCCGCTGCAGATTCGATGTTGTATATGATACAGCATGCGGAAGATGTAGGGTTATTGCCTGCTCAGTACCATGCACCTGCGCTCACCACCGCCCTGGAGCAGATCAGCAGCGATGCTACTGCCAAAAAGGACGCGGCTTTGTGGGCAAAAGTGGATCTACTGATGACAGATGCCTTTATGAAAATGGCCTCTGACCTGCGTTTTGGCGTAGCGCCACGTGACAGCGTTACCCTCAAAAGAGATTCGGTGTTTACAGACGCGCAGCTGATTACTGCCCTGCAACAGGCTTTGGCGGAGAAAAATGTATCTGCCATTCTGCATGCGCAGGAACCTGTACACCCTGGGTACGTAGCACTGAAAGAAGGTATACAAACCTTTAAATCAAAATATGCTGATTATCACTGGGATACTTTACCGCTGAACTATACGGATACTGTGGCTTTCAGGCAATTGGTGATCAATCGCCTGGTACAGAGCGGACATCTGGATACCACCGGTCGTGCAACGGATACGACTATATTAAAAACTGGTATTAAAGCTTTTCAGAAAGAGTTTAATATTTATGCTGATGGCGTAGCAGGTAAAAGGACCGTAATTGCGTTGAACCGTTCTATGCACGACTGGATCATGCAGGCAGCTGTAAACCTTGACCGGTGGCGTAAACTGCCGGATACTTTGCCGTCACAGTATATTATGGTGAATCTTCCCGGTTATACATTGCGGGTAGTAGATAGTGGAGAAGTAAAGCTGGAGTCGCGCGTGATTGTGGGTACACCACGTACACGTACGCCGCTGCTGAACTCCTATATGACTAACTTTATGATGTATCCTTACTGGAGAGTGCCCTACAGTATTGTGTTCAAGGAAATGTTGCCGGCTATTAAAAAGAATGTGGGTTATCTCGCTTCTAAAAACCTGGAAGTAATTGATAAGGATGGTAACGCCGTGGATCCTGCCACCATCGACTGGACGAAAATGGGTAAAGGTCATTTCCCCTATGTGCTGCGGCAGATGGACGGTATTGATAATTCCCTTGGAGTCATGAAATTTAATTTCCGCAACAAATACAGCGTATACCTGCATGATACCAATAACCGTGGTTTATTCAAAAATTCCATGCGTGCTATGAGTCATGGTTGTGTGCGGGTACAGCAATGGGATAGCCTGGCGCAGTACCTGGTACGTGCGGACAGTGTAAGGCATAGTGGCGATAGTATTCGTGTATGGCTGGCACGGGAAGAAAAGAAGCAGGTGGATTTACCTAAACATATTCCTATTTACCTGCGTTACTTTACCGCAGAAGGACAAAATGGTAACCTTGTTTTCTTTGATGATATTTATGGAGAAGATAAAGTACTGCGCAAGAAGATGAAAATGTAAACAGCTTTTAGCCTTTAGCTTTTAGCAAAAATGCAGCGAAGATGATATCTCTACGATATCTCCGCTGCATTTTTGCTAAAAGCTAAAAGCTAAAGGCTAAAAGCTATTTCTATGCTAGTTTCGCTTTCAGCGCTGTGTCCAGTGCGTCCAGGAATTCCTCGGTGTAGAGGTAATGTTTACCATGTTCTACTTTGTTGCCGTGGATACAAACTGCCAGATCTTTTGTCATTTTACCACTTTCTACGGTTTCAATACAAACCTGTTCCAGTGCAGTACAGAAGTTGATCAGTGCCTGGTTGTTATCCAGTTTACCACGGAATTCCAGACCGCGTGTCCATGCAAAGATGGAAGCGATTGGGTTGGTAGAAGTTGGTTTGCCAGCCTGATGCTCGCGGTAGTGGCGGGTTACAGTACCATGTGCGGCTTCTGCTTCCATTGTTTTACCATCCGGAGTGATGAGGGTAGACGTCATCAGACCGAGGGAACCAAAACCTTGTGCAACAGTATCTGATTGTACGTCGCCATCGTAGTTTTTACAAGCCCATACAAAGTTACCATGCCATTTCAGTGCGCTGGCTACCATGTCATCAATCAAACGGTGCTCATAAGTTAAGCCGTGTGATTCGAAGGTAGTCTTGAATTCCTGTTGATAGATTTCTTCAAAGATATCTTTAAAGCGGCCATCATATTTTTTCAGGATAGTGTTTTTTGTACTCAGGTACAAAGGCCATTTTTTCATCAGTGCCTGGTTGAAACATGCACGTGCAAAGCCTTTGATAGACTCATCAGTGTTGTACATTGCCAGTGCAACGCCATCACCTTTGAAGTTGTATACTTCGTGTTCAATCACTTCTCCGTTTTCACCTTCAAATTTGATGGTGAGTTTACCTTTTCCTTTAGTAACGAAATCGGTAGCGCGGTACTGATCACCGAAAGCATGACGACCAATACAGATAGGAGCTGTCCAGTTAGGCACCAGGCGTGGAACATTGCTCATAACGATGGGCTCACGGAAAACGGTACCATCCAGGATATTACGGATAGTGCCATTCGGTGATTTCCACATTTGCTTCAGTTTGAATTCCTTTACACGGTCTTCATCCGGAGTAATGGTAGCGCATTTGATACCTACGCCTACTTCCCTGATCGCATTGGCTGCATCAATGGTTACCTGGTCGTTGGTAGCATCACGATGCTCCATGCCCAGATCATAATATTTAATTTCAACATCCAGGTATGGAAGTATCAGTTTGTCCTTGATGAATTTCCAGATGATTCGTGTCATCTCATCACCGTCCAGTTCGACTACCGGATTAGCAACTTTAATTTTTTCTGCCATTTCGGGTTTTTTAAAAAATTAGATTAAAAGCAATTCGAAACAATTATTCAGCGGGTCCCTTTAGGGATAATCACGAAAAATACGAATAGCTATGAAAAAAACAAAATTAACAAGTAATTAAGCCGGAAGAGTGGTCGCGGAATAGGTATTTAATATGCCCCGGAGATAGTGTTTATGGGTTCAGCTAATGTGGATAACCCCCCAAAGTGCTGGCCATAGCGGCTTACCAGGGATAACAAAAAAATAGCGGAAACCAGGTCGGGTTTCCGCTATTTAATAATATTTAAGTTGTATCCGGTAAAATTCGGGCTATCATTTGCATGATTGTCCGTTCCTCTCCGCTACTACAAATGCATTTGCTTGATTACTTCATCCGCAAATTCGCTGGTTTTTACCAGGGTGGCGTCATCCATCAGGTTGTAGAAGTCGATGGTAACGCGTTTGCGCATGATGGCGGTGCTGAGGCCATGAACAATGATTTCAGCCGCTTCTTTCCAGCCCATATATTCCAGCATCATTACGCCGCTCAGGATCACTGAGGATGGATTCATGGTGTTGGTGTTGGCAAAGCGTGGAGCGGTACCATGTGTAGCTTCAAATACAGCATAACCGGTAATGTAGTTGATGTTGGCGCCGGGAGCAATACCAATACCACCTACGGCAGCAGCGAGTGCATCAGAAATATAGTCACCGTTCAGGTTCAGCGTAGCTACTACAGAATAATCCTGTGGTGCCAGCAGGATCTGTTGGAGGAAGTTATCTGCGATCACATCTTTGATCAGCAGTTTTCCTTTTGCCAGTTCTACTTTCAGTTCTTTGTTAGCTTCTTCTTCACCCAGTTCTTTCTTGGTTTTTTCCCAATGTTCCCAGGTGTATACATAATCGCCAAATTCTCTCTCCGCCAGTGCATAGCCCCAGTTTTTGAAACCACCTTCGGTGAATTTCATGATGTTGCCTTTATGTACAATGGTAACAGAAGAACGTTTGTGTTCCAGTGCGTAGCTGATAGCAGCACGTACCAGTCTTTCCGTTCCTTCTATTGACACGGGTTTGATACCCAGGGAAGAAGTTTCCGGGAACCTGATCTTTTTAACGCCCATTTCATTTTGCAGGAAATCGAGCAGTTTTTTAGCTTCAGGTGTACCAGTCATGTATTCAATGCCGGCATAGATGTCTTCCGTGTTTTCGCGGAAAATCACCATGTCAACTTTCTCCGGATGTTTCACTGGAGAAGGTACTTTGTTGAACCAGCGCACGGGCCTTACACAGGCGTAGAGGTCCAGTTCCTGGCGCATAGCAACGTTCAGGGAGCGGATACCACCACCAACAGGAGTAGACAGGGGGCCTTTAATAGACACCAGGTATTCCTTCAGCGCATCCAGTGTAGCTTTTGGCAGCCATTCACCTGTCTGCTGGAAGGCTTTTTCACCTGCCAGTACTTCTTTCCATTCAATTTTCCGATCACCACCATAGGCTTTTTCAACAGCCGCGTCGAATACACGAACACTGGCTCTCCAGATGTCCGGACCTATTCCGTCGCCCTCTATGAATGGTATGATTGGTTGTGCAGGGACCTGTAACAGGCCATTGTTCATCGATATTTTTTCTGCCGGCATAAAACGGTTTCTTATGCGTTACGTAATTGTTGTAATCGGGTGCAAAGGTAACGCTTTTCCCTTTAAAGACGGGGTAGTTTCTTGTCTTATTGTACAAATTCTCCACCTGCATATAACTTTTTGCTTATGTTAGGATTAATGTTATTTTGCTGCACATTTTTCGGCAGCAACAAAATCTCAGATACCACCATGACTCCCATTACATATCTCGCCCTGGGTGATAGTTATACTGTCGGTGAACAGGTAACGGAACCCGAATGTTTCCCGGTGCAAACGGTCGCTCTCCTGCGCCAGCAAGGCTTTTCCGTAGCGGATCCCCGGATAATAGCCACTACCGGCTGGACCACTGATGAACTGGAAGCAGGTATTACCGCCGCACACATTACACAAACATATGATATAGTAACATTGCTTATAGGTGTCAACAACCAATACCGTGGCTGGTCTTTATCACAATACGAAACTGAATTTGCAGACCTGTTGAAAAAGGCAATTGCTTTTGCCGGCAACGAGCCTTCCCATGTGGTGGTATTGTCTATTCCTGATTGGGGTGTTACTCCTTTCGCGGCAGACCGTGACCGGCAGCAGATTGCTGTGGAAATAGATGCTTACAATGCTGCCAACAAAGCCATTGCGGCGCAAATGAAGGTACCATATCTCGATATCACTGCTTTTACCCGTGAAGCTTTACATGATAAAGACCTGGTAGCAGCAGATGGTTTGCATCCTTCCGGAAAAGATTACAACCGCTGGGCAGCTGCGCTGGCGCCGTTGTTACAGCGGGCTTTGCACTAAGTCAAAAAATAAGCTACATTCATACATAAGAAAACCTAAACCAATGGAAAGCCATATCGTCAAAATTCTTGCGGTTACCCCAGTAACGCATAATGTGCACCAATTTACAGTCGAAAAGCCCCAGGGATATACCTTTGTCCCGGGTCAGGCCACAGAAGTGTCTATCAACAAACCGGGATGGGAAGAAGAAAGACGGCCGTTTACCTTTACCAGTCTCACCGAATGGGAGCAACTGGAGTTTACCATTAAAATATATGATGAGCACAACAGCGTTACCCACGAACTGGGACAGCTGAAAGCCGGAGATGAACTGATTCTTCACGATGTATGGGGTACCATACATTATAAAGGAGAGGGCGTGTTTATTGCCGGTGGTGCCGGAGTAACCCCATTTATTGCCATCTTCCGTGATTTACAAAACAAAGGGCAGCTGGGCACTAACCAGTTGATCTGTTCCAATAAAACCCTGGGTGATATTATTTTGAAAGATGAATTTGAAGCGATGCTGGGCAAACGTTTCATTAATACACTGACAGCGCAGGAAGTTCCGGGTTATGACCATCATACCATTGATGAAAGCTATTTAAAAGAGAAGATTACCAATTTTGATCAGCATTTCTACATCTGCGGCCCTGACCCTATGGTACAGCAATTAAAAGCCATCCTGACCAAACTGGCAGGAAGTGAGGCACTGGTAACGGTGGAAATATAGGCTGGGAAACATTGCATGAGTTCGATACTTTTAACTAATTGTTAACCGGTTAAAAGACACCGGCTGTTTTTACCGGTAATTTCCTGCTTTTTACCGGTAAGTGTACYTGCTTAGCCTAAACGCTGTTTTGAAAGAGAACAACCCGTTCTACATTTGTATCATAAATAATAAGACAAATGAAAAACGAAGATATAGAGGAATCAAGAAAAAAGAGCAGAGCCGTTGGAGGCGCTATCCTGGTAATTATAGGCACCGGCCTGTTGTTACAGCGCTTAGATCTTGATCTTCCCAACTGGTTATTTTCCTGGCAAATGATCCTCATTGCCATTGGTATCGTTTTAGGTTTCCGGCATAAATTCCGGATGGGTGGATGGATGGTGATGGTAGCGATTGGCGGTATTTTCCTGGCCGGGGAAATCCAGGCCTGGCCTTATGATACGGCACGCTTTATCTGGCCGGTAGTGATGATTGGAGTAGGTGTTATCGTGATCTTTAAAAGAAATTACTCCACGAAGGAATGGGCAGAGCGGAAGAAACAGTTTGGCGCCAGTATTGCATCCGCCAGTGGCGACGATGTGATCGATGCAACAGCCATTTTCGGCAGTGTGGATAAAGTGATTATGTCTAAAAACTTCAAAGGAGGCGATGTGACTTCCATTTTCGGAGGTACGGTGCTTAATTTTATGAAGGCAGATATAGATGGTACTGCAAAGCTGGATGTTACAGCCATTATGGGAGGATGTGAAATCATCATACCGGCAAACTGGAAAGTGAAGATGGATGTGACGACCATTATGGGCGGTGTGGATGATAAGAGGTATCTGGATACGATCCCTTCCACTGGTCCGGAAAAGCTGCTGATACTGACAGGTACCTGTATTATGGGCGGCCTGGAAATAAAAAGTTACGCCTAAGGAAACCACCATATCTCACCCTTCTATCTCCAACTTTTAAATCTTTTTTTATGCATTGGTTTGTTGCGAAAGTAGTATATCAGATCATCTGCGGAGAAGGCAATCACACTCCGCAATTTGATGAACAATTAAGATTGATTAGCGCTCTTACTAAGAAAGATGCTTGTGATAAAGCCCGTGAAATTGGTATGCAGGAGCAGTACGCCTTTAAAAATCAACAACAGGAACTGGTACAGTGGAAATTCATCAACGTACCGGAAGTATATACCCTGGATCAGCTGACAGATGGTATGGAACTGTATTCCCGCATCGAAGAACCGGGAGATCCTAATTCCTACATCGCCTGGTTACAGATGAAATCAGCCCAGTTGCAGGGACAACAATATTTTGAACTCAACGTATAAAACCACTGTTTTGGTAAAGCAATTCATAAAAGGTAATTCCTGGTGGTCTTTTCTCTGCTCCTTTGCAATATGGATGCTGATTTACGGAGGATTGCTGTACTACTGGTTTGATATTCCGTTAGCACAGTCCATTATAGACAGTTGCGTACACGTCATCTTACTGGGAGCTGCCAGTATCATCATCAGCCATAACGTAGCCTATTATCGTCCGGCTGCAGGCACCATGAAGTTTGGTTATGTAGCGGTGGTAAGTTTTGCTTTAGCCGTATTGTGGGTGTGTTTGAGCCGTTGGTTATTGGTTACTGCTTTTCCTAAAGATCCGGTATACCTGGGATGGTTGAACAGTGCAATTCCCATTCACGCGCTCACAGGATGGATGCTGATTGCCGGAATCGGTCTTAGAAGCCAGATGTGGTACGATATCTCAGAGCAGCAGGAAACCATGCAACGCAAAGAGGCCACCGAAAAAATAGTGAGAGAGGCAGAACTCTTTAAACTACGGCAACAGTTGCAACCGCATTTCCTGTTTAACAGTCTCAATTCCATTAACGCATTGATCATGCTTCGCCCGAAAGAGGCCAGGGAAATGGTACTGAAGCTCTCCGACTTTTTACGCGGATCGCTGAAACGGGAAGATGATCAATGGATCACCTTATCGGAAGAACTGAAGTATTTGCAGCTCTACCTGGATATTGAGAAAGTACGTTTCGGACATCGTTTAACCACTACCGTTATACCCGATGAAGATGCAGAGAAAATGCTTATGCCGCCAATGTTGCTGCAGCCAGTAGTGGAAAATGCCATCAAATTCGGACTATACGATACTACCGGCGAAATTACGATTAGCATAAAATCCTGGATGCAGGACGGTATGTTACATATATCGATACAGAATCCATTCGACAACGAATTACAACAACCAAACAAAGGCACCGGATTTGGCCTGAATTCAATACAGCGGAGGCTTTACCTGTTGTTCGCACGGCAGGACCTCTTAGATACATCCGCTCACGAAAATATTTTTACCACAATTATCAAAGTACCACAAACCCATGATAAAAGCAGTAATAATTGATGATGAACCATTGGCCCGTGAGGTGGTGAAAGAATACCTGCTGAATTTTCCGCAGATATCAGTGATGCAGGAATGCAATGATGGATTCGAAGGATTAAAAGCCATASAGCAACATCAACCGGATATTGTTTTTCTGGATATACAAATGCCTAAGATCACCGGCTTTGAAATGCTGGAACTGGTAGAGAACATGCCAGCAGTTATTTTTACCACTGCTTTCGAAGAACATGCCATCAAGGCTTTCGAAGTACATGCAGTAGATTATTTGCTGAAACCTTTTTCTAACGAACGTTTTGATAAGGCCGTACAAAAGTGGCTGGACCAGCTGCAGGCGCCTGTTGTCAATACAGAAGCGCTGCTGGAAACCGCAGCAGCTAACCCGGTACAAAGCAATCGGGTGGTGATTAAGCTGAATGGTAAAATCAAGATCATTCCTGTGCAGGATATTCATTACCTGGAAGCAGCAGATGATTATGTGAAAATTGTAACACAGGAAGGTAGTTTTCTGAAAAACAAAACCATGTCATTCTTTGAGAAAATGCTCGATTCGCAACAGTTTACACGCGTGCATCGCTCTTATATACTCAATGTAAACCAGGTAACCCGCATCGATCCTTACGAGAAGGAAAATCACCTGGCTATTTTGCGCAGTGGCGCCAGGGTATTGGTAAGTAAAACAGGATATCCCAGGCTGAAAGCCGCATTGGGATTGTAATTTATATTTTGAAAGATGTATGCTTAGAAGATGTCAGAAGGGCTGCTTGTTTCACTGATTTTAGATAGGAAGAGGACGTTTTAGATGAACTATTGTTTATAGAAGTTTTAGAAGAAGATGAACGGGGATTTACGCAAATGTTTTTGTGTAAATCCCCGTTTATCTTTTGAAATTGGTCATTCACGTTAACCCCGCAAATAACCGCTCCAGCTTTTCTTTCTTTAATATTTTCTGCACCTGTATGCCGCTGGCAATCATCCTGCCGTTGGATACCGCTTCGTAGCTGCAGGTGATTTCGTGATGATGTATACTGGTGATAGTAGCGGTAAATATAACCTCACTGCCTATGAGTGCAGGAGACAGGTGGTCTACCGTAAGCCGGCTGCCTATTCCTTCTTCTGTATCGTCTTTCATTTCCAGTACAAACAAACGGCAGCACCATTCTGCATCTCTTGCCAGTGCAAAGGTGGCATAAACCGGATGTACGTTGCCGCTGTCGAAGCTGGCGCAATCTTCCGTCCGGACTACGCGGCTGAAATGTTTGGTATCACCGGGTTTAAAGAGATGCTGCATAAAGTGACTGCATTGAATTTAAAAAGATCCATTATTTACGGCTTGCTTCCTGGTACCACTGTACCACCAGTACCGGTACTTTCACCTGGTGTCTTACCTGGTTAGCTGTTTCGCCGTAAAGCCAGTCTTTAAAACCTTTGTGCCCGTGTCCACCCAATACGAGGAAATCGCAGTTTTCCTCTTTTACGATGCGTGCAATTTCCCTGGCACGTCTGCGAAAACCGAGTACACCTTTTGCTTCGATGTTGCGGCTTTTCAGCAGGGCCAGATAGGTGTCCAGCTGTTCCTGGTCGCGGCGTGTTTCGAGGTCATCGGAGTCATGGCCGAAGTATTTGGCGGAAGCACTTTCCACAATATGAATGAGTACGTACTGCGTGTGCTCGTTACCGTGAGCAATGGCATTGGTGACAATTTCCCTGTCTTTGGTAGTGAAGTCGAGCGCCATAGCAATGCGCCGGTAGACGGGCTTTTCCATGTCGCCAAGGGATACCTGGGTAGTGTGGATGCCAGCGGCAGCATCTTCGCGGTAACGGCTGCGCAGCGGGTAAATGATGGTGATGAAAAGCAGCACGATAAAACCGGCGCAACCTGCCAGTATGAGTCCATCTACCAGAATATTTCCTGTGCCGGTCATATAGCTGATGGCTTCTGTAAATACCATCCGCATATTAAGGTACACCAATAAAACGGTGACGGCCCAGCTGAAAATTTTGGTGGTAGTAGAGATGGCAAAGATGCCCATGGTTTTTTTATCGCTTACAAAATGAATCAGCGGAATAATGGCGAAGCCCAGTTGCAGACTGAGTAGCACCTGGCTAAACACCAGCAGCGCGCCTACTTCGTTGTCGCCTGCAATGATGATGGTTAGCAGCGCAGGGATGATGGCAAGCAGTCGGGTAATAAGTCTGCGTAACCATGGATTGATACGCAGGCGCAGGTAACCTTCCATTACTATTTGTCCGGCGAGGGTGCCGGTAACAGTAGAGCTCTGACCTGCAGCAATCAACGCTACTGCAAAGAGTATGGGGGCCAGTTTGCTGCCCAGCAACTGATCGAGTAATTTATGTGCATCCTGTATTTCAGCTACATCCGTGCGGCCACTTTTAAAGAATACGGCGGCGGCCAGTATGAGTATCGCTGCATTTACCAGGAATGCGAGGTTAAGGGCAATGGTGCTATCCAGGAAGTTCATGCGGATAGCCTGCTTAATGCCGGCATCATCTCTTTTTATTTTCCGGGTTTGTACCAGTGCGGAGTGCAGGTACAGGTTATGCGGCATAACGGTGGCGCCTATAATACCAATAGCAATATAGAGGGCGGTGTTATCGGGGAGGGACGGAATGAAGCCTTTGACTACTTCGCCCATTTGCGGTTTCACCAGGATGAGTTCTACCAGAAAGGAGGCGCCTACAATGGCTACCAGCGAGATGATAAACCCTTCCATTTTACGGATGCCATAACGCTGCAGGATGAGCAGGAGAAAGGTATCGAGTACGGTGAGACTAACCCCCCAGATGAGTGGCAGGCCGGTGAGTAACTGAATACCGATGGCCATACCAAGTACTTCTGCCAGGTCGGTGGCAGCGATGGCAATTTCTGCCAGTACGTATAAAATGAAATTGATAACGGGAGGATAGGTTTCACGGTTGGCCTGGGCGAGGTCACGGCCGCGTACAATGCCCAGGCGGGCGCTGAGACTTTGCAGCAGCAGGGCCATCAGGTTACTCATGAGGAGTACCCAAAGCAGTTTATAACCATACTGACTGCCGCCGGCCAGATCTGTGGCCCAGTTGCCGGGATCCATATAACCTACACTTACCAGGTAGGCAGGCCCAAAGAAGGCGAAGATTTTTTTCCACTTGGATTTTCCGCTGGTTTCTACACTCTGATGTACCTCACTTAACGATGTTGATGAATGTGTGTGCTCGATGCTCATAGTATTCTAATTACGAATTACGAATTACGAATTGCGGATTTGCAGGTAGATCTTTATGTTTATTATCCTCCCGTAATTTGTAATTCGTAATTTGTAATTCTTTTAAACGGGTCTTACCATAATATGTTTAGCTACCTGCTCACTGATGGTGATGGCCGGGTGCTGTTTCAGTTTTATTTCAATAGAGTTATCGTATTCGTAATGGGCCACAATTTCCAGTTGGGTACCCAGCTTAATGCCTTTGGCATTCAGGAAGGCCAGTAGCGCGGTAGATTGATCGCTAACGGCCGTTACTACCAGTCTTTTAGCATTGGCCTGATCCAGCGAGGTTTGTGGTCGTGGTTTGGCCAGTTTGCCGTTGGCATCCGGGATAGGGTCGCCATGTGGGTCTATTACCGGGTTGCCCAGGAAATCACTGAGGCGGTTGGTGAGTTTTTCACTGCGCACATGTTCCAGCTCTTCCGCCAGTTCGTGTACTTCTTCCCAGCTAAAGGATAGTTTATCTACGAGGAAACATTCCCACAGGCGGTGGCGTCTTACAATTTGTAATGCTGCTTTTCTGCCTTCGGGAGAAAGGGTGATACCCTGGTATTTCTCATATTCGATCAGCTTTTTCTCTTTCAGCTTTTTTGCCATGTCTGTTACCGATGCCGGTTTGGTATCCAGTTCATAGGCCAGTGCGTTTGTGCTCACCGCTTCATCGCCTTCCTGCAGTTTATAAATGGATTTGATATAGTTTTCCTCCGAAACCGATAAATTCATGTTATCTAAAATATTATTTAGACAAATCTAAATAATAATTCCGAACTTTTTCCTATCCGGTATGTTTTTTGATTTTTAGGGCTCACATATAAAAATTATATCTAACTTTTCGCCCAGAACTAACTTTTCTAATGAAGCGTTTCCTTTTATTATTACTGGCAATTGGTGTTTTAGCAGCCTGCAAATCGAAGAAGAAGCCAGGCAGTGGCGATGAACCAATGACATTTGAAGACTTCCAGGCATTATTTACGCCTGGCACCCTGCCTTATAWGCTCACAGCTGATACGCTGCAGCTGGAAATGGCGGACTCCCTGGCACTGGACACTGCAGCAATGCGGTTTTTAACAGATACGCTCACAAAAGGAGATTTCTCCAAAAGTGAAAAGGTGGACTACTTCCCCCTGCAACGTATCCCCGGTAATACCGTGAATTATATGGTGGTAAAGGCGGAAGGCAGGTCACAGTCGGTCGGCTATCTCTGCTTCCTGAACAAGAAAGGGAAATACCTGAACAGGATCCGTGTAGCCAATACCGGTAGCCCGGACGGCACGCTGATGTCATTGCAGCTGGACAGTAAAAATGTGATTAAAATCAGCAGTGAGAAAAGACTCTCCGGTACCCGTAGTGCCCTGAAAGAGGACTTCTATATGGTAAACGCAGATGGCACCGTAACGCTCATTATGACTAACTCTAACGGGCCAACGAATGCCGGGCAAATATTTAACCCTATTGATACCCTGCCACGCAAGAATAAATTTTCCGGTGATTATACCTCCGGGGACATGAATATCGTATCCATCCGGGATGGTGAGGATGGAAAGACTTTCCAGTTCTTTATTACTTTCACAAAGGATAATGGTAACTGTAAAGGAGAACTGAGCGGTAAAGGTCATTATTTAGCGGGAAACAGGGGAGAATACAAAGACAAAGAATCTTCCTGTGGGATTTCATTTCAGTTTTCATCCGGCCGTGTAAATATCCGTGAAATTGGTGGCTGTGGTGCGTATAGAGGCATTAAATGTTTCTTTGAAGGTGGCTTTGTGAAAAAGGTGGAGAAGAAGAAAAAGAAGTAAGGAGTGTGCTTATCAGCTTTGGCTGAAGCATATTTAAACGAATAAAATTTGTTGACAGGGCTGGCCGGTTAAAGGCCGGCCCTGTTTTATTTAACGCAGTTGATTAAAACAGGATGCATGTACTTTTTAATCCACTGTTTTTCATCTTCCCAAACAGTGGTCTTACCTGCACATTATTGATGCAAAATATATGTAAGTGCAAAAGCATGTGCTCTTTTTTATTTCAGGAAATTGAAATTTTATTTTTCCTGAAATGTTTTGTGGTAAAGGGTTTGGAGTCTGTTTGTTTATATGTGTTCAACTCATTTTTTGTTCTTTTTTCAAAAAATATTTGGTAGAATAAGAATAGTTTATACCTTTGCAATCCCATCGAACAAAAGGAACGATCGGTAAGAAACAAAAAGGGAGCTTAGCTCAGCTGGTTCAGAGCATCTGCCTTACAAGCAGAGGGTCACTGGTTCGAATCCAGTAGCTCCCACACTACACACAAATTGAAAAGGTCCTGCAGAAATGCGGGACCTTTTTAGCTTTTAGCCATTAGCTTTTAGCTTTTAGAAAAAATGCAGCGGAGCACATAGTATATATGTTTATCTCCGCTGCATTTTTTCTAAAAGCTAAAAGCTAATGGCTAAAAGCTAACTCGCTATTTCTTAAATATCCGCTTCACGGCTTTACCTAGTTTATTCAGATTCGCAATTTGTTCCTGTATAGGCGCCAGCGTGAGATCTTCCGGTTGGAGGCCCGCCTCCAGTGAATTAAATTCCCTTTGTTCAGGATATAGCAGGATCACGTTATTATCTTTAAAATGACGCTCCAGTTTAGCAGGAATGCTGTCCATGTAGGCATGATAGGAAAGCGTGCTTTTACGCGCCGTAACCACTACTACCAAGTCATCCCGGGTGATTTCCCTGGAAAGAATCAGGAAGTCTTCTATGGTATCAAACTGACGGAAGCTGAGATCTACGCTCATTTTGGACTTCTCGGCAAATGCTTCTGTAATCACCTGCGTTTTTGGACTACAGAACACCAGCAGCCTGGCCCCCGCCTGTTTGGCCAGCATAAACATTTTTTGCAGGTAATGCAGGAAGCCCAGCTCATACTCGGCATTGGGCGGCATCACCAGCACCATTTTCTTGGTGGTGTTCAGGGGAGAATGGAAGTTACATACATATACGGTTTCCCATACCCGCTGTAGTACGTTATCGAGCGTAGTTCCAAAGATGTTGCCCAGCCAGCGGTCGGTGGTGCTGGGTCTGTCTGTCCAGCCCAAAACCACATCACTGATCAGCAGTTCTTTCGTTGCCCGGGTAATACCATCAGATACGTTCAGATCTATACGGGTCACTACCTGTACAGGGCTTTCGGTGGCGGCAGCATGAATCACCGCCTTTTCCAGCATCTTATTGGTGAGTTGTATTTTTTCTTTCGCCTCCTCATTATCCTGTACCACAGCCAATGGATAAATAGGGGCGGAAGTACTGGTATCCTTGATCATCACGGCAAAGTCCAGGAGCGCTTCAATGCGGTCCGGGTTAGACACGGGTACCAATATACGCTCCGGTTGATCCGGGGTATCAGGCTTGCTCTCAGCTTCCTGGATTGCCAGCCGGCGGCCTGCATTTTCTGTTACAAAAGAACCCACCAGGCAGGTAATCAGGATAAGGATGACGGTACCGTTCAGTACATGTTCATCTACAATCCCCATATTGTAACCAATGAGTATCACTGCAATGGTGGCGGCAGCGTGCGCGCTGCTCAAACCAAATATGACATTACGTTGGGTAGGACTGTATTTAAAAGCAAGCTGGGTGAAAAATGCTGCCAGCCATTTGCTGCTGAGTGCCATGATGGTGAGTGCGCCTGCAATGATGAGGGCTTCAGGACCTTTGAGTAGTACCCGCAGATCTACCAGCATGCCCACACTGATCAGGAAAAAAGGAATGAACAGGGCATTGCCCACAAATTCAATACGGTTCATCAGCGGGGAGGTATGTGGTATGAGCTGGTTCAGTGCCAGCCCTGCCAGGAACGCCCCGATAATGCCTTCTACGCCAGCCAGTTCGGCCAGAAATGCCGATGCAAATACCAATGCCAGCACAAATATGAAATGCGAGGTTTTATCGTCCTTTATTTTCTTAAAAAACCACCTGCCAAGCATAGGCATCAGCCAGAGGATAATAACGGCAAAAATGGTCAGGGAAATGCCCAAGCGCACCCAGAAATAAGTATTCAGGTTGCCCGCCTGTGCTCCGGTGATGATGGCCAGTATCAGCAATACGGCTGTATCGGTGATAATAGTGCCGCCCACGGCTACGGTAACGGCTTCGTTTTTAGTGATGCCCAGTCTGCTGGCCAGTGGATAGGCCACCAGGGTATGCGTGGCAAACATGCTGGAAACCAGCAGGGTAGCCATAAAGTTAAAATGCAGCACATAGGTGCATACCACAAAACCCATGGTCAGCGGTATGAAAAAGGTGAAAGCTCCGAACACCATGCTGCGGTAGCGGTTTTTGCGAAACTCCGCCATATCCAGTTCCAGGCCCGCCAGGAACATAATATATAATAACCCTGCTTTGGCAAACAGGTCAATACTGCCTTTTTCAATGATTTTGAAACCATGATCTCCTATCAGCATACCTGCTATGATCAACCCTATAATGCTGGGTATCCGCAGCTTGCGCAGGAGAATAGGTGCCAGCAGTATAATAAACAATACCAGCGAAAAGATCGGTACAGGATCTTTCAGCGGTAAATTCGTATCCATCAGTAAAACCAGTCCTTTCATTATAACCATTTTTTATGCTCAGATGTATGCCAAAATCAGTAACTCCAGCTTTAAATATGGATAAATTAACGAATAATCCATGTAATTTTGTGTAAAGCTTTTTTTAAAGATGAGCGATCGTACAAGTACAAAAGGATTACCCGAAGAAGAGGTAGACGTGCTGGTGGCGGAAGATGAGCAATATCCGTTTAGCCTGGTAGTCTGGAATGATGAAGTAAATACATTTGATTGGGTCATATCTTCCCTGATGGAGGTTTGCGGGCATACGCATGAGCAGGCAGAGCAATGTGCCATGATTATCCATTTTAACGGAAAATATGCCGTAAAACAGGGTGAATACATCAAGCTACGTCCTTTATGTGAAGCTTTGCAGGAAAGAGGGCTGAGTGTTACGATTGAAGAAATGGCAGGTAGCTGATCCGCGATATGTCCGTTTTTCGCCTTAACAAACAACTGATATTTCCTCCTGTACAGCTCTCTGAGCCAGACGGATTGCTTGCTGTGGGCGGTGATTTATCGGTAGATAGATTGTTGCTGGCCTACCGCTCCGGTATCTTCCCCTGGTATGATGAACCACCCATTCTGTGGTGGAGCCCTGATCCCCGCTTCGTATTATTCCCTGATGAACTGAAAGTATCTGCCAGTATGAAGCAGGTGCTGCGCAAAAAAATATTCCGTATTTCCTTTAATGAAGATTTTGCCGGCGTAATCTCCCGTTGCAGCAGTATTCCGCGGGAAGGTCAAACCGGTACCTGGATCACCCCTGAAATGCAGAAGGCCTATATACGTTTACATAAGGCTGGACATGCGATGTCAGTGGAGTGCTGGCAGGATGATCAATTAGTAGGTGGCCTCTATGGTGTTAAAACGGGCCCCTTTTTCTTTGGAGAATCCATGTTTGCAGATGTCAGCAATGCCTCTAAAGCAGCTTTTATTACCTTTGTACAAACTTATGCAGCCGAATTAAAAATGATCGATTGCCAGGTCCATACCACTCATCTGGCCTCTTTGGGCGCAGGTTTTATTACCCGGGAAGAATTTCTGGAGATCATCGGTTTTTCGTAACTTACCTGGCTACTTATTGACTCCAATTTCCTGGCACTAAAATTTACCACGATGAAAAAACTATGGCTGTTGCTGTCCGTTGCAACGTTCTCCGGCTTTATAGCTCCGGGTCCTGCTGTGAAAACGGTAAAGGACGATAAAACGCTACTTCTTACCCAGCTACAAGAAACCAGGGACAATCTCCTGAAAGATGTTCAGGGACTTACAGATGCGCAGCTGGAATACAAAACTGCCCCTGATCGCTGGTCAGTAATTGAATGTGTAGAACACGTTACACTCATTGAAAAAGCGATCATGGAAGGGGAGCAGCACCTGGTGCAACAACCTGCCAATCCCGAAAGAAGAAAAGATATCAAAGCCTCCGATGAGCAGATCATCAAAGGAGTGGAAGACCGCAGCCATAAAGTAAAAGCACCGGAGTTTGGGGTGCCGAAACACGGCTACTCTTCCAATGCGGAAGCCATTAAAAACTTCACTGAATCCAGGAATAAACTCATTGAATACGTCACCAACACCAAAGATGACTTACGCAATCATGTAATGGATCATCCGGTGTTAGGCCCTATTGATGCGTATCAGCTATTATTACTGGATGCTGCACATACCAACAGGCATACACAACAGTTGGAAGAAGTAAAAGCAGATCCGGGATTCCCGAAATAGCGAACCAGCTTTTAGCCATTAGCTTTTAGCTTTTAGAAAAAATGCAGCGGAGATAAACATATATGCTATGTTCTCCGCTGCATTTTTTCTAAAAGCTAAAAGCTAATGGCTAAAAGCTAAAAGCTATCTCAGTTTCCAGTCTATGATTTGATTATGCCATTCCTGGCGGAAAGGCGTTGTTACTTTTACGTAATTATCCGTGTAACCTTCCATCATACCGTCTTTTCCCAGTGATTCGAACAATACTTTCCTTGTTTGACCAAGATGTTGTTCATTGAAGAATTGTTGTTTTTTATGACTGAGATTACGCAGCATTTTGTTGCGTTCATTACGTATGTGAACAGGCACTACTGGTTTTATTTCGAGGGCATGCGTATTAGCACGTTCAGAGTAGGTGAATACGTGGAGATAAGATACATCCAGTTCATTCAGGAAGTCGTAAGTTTCCCGGAAGTGTGCATCACTTTCGGAAGGGAATCCTACGATTACGTCTACGCCGATGGCGCAGTGTGGCATAAATTGTTTGATCAGTGCTACTTTTTCTGCGTATAGTTCACGACGGTAACGGCGGCGCATCAGGCCGAGTATATCATTGCTGCCGCTCTGCAACGGAATATGAAAATGAGGCATGAACTTACGGCTGTTTGCCACAAATTCGATGATTTCATTGGTCAGCAAATTAGGTTCAATAGAGGAGATGCGGTAGCGGGAAATGCCTTCTACCTGATCTAATGCCTGTGCCAGTTCAAAAAATGATTCTTCTCTTTTCTTGCCACCTTCAAATCCTTTTCCAAAATCGCCCAGGTTTACACCGGTGAGCACAATTTCTTTTACGCCGGTAGCTGCCAGTGTATGGGCATGTTCTACCACATTGGCAACACTATCACTGCGGCTTTTACCTCTGGCCATGGGAATGGTGCAGAAAGCACAGGTATAGTCACACCCATCCTGCACTTTCAGGAAAGTACGGGTCCGGTCGTTCAGGGAATAAGAGGCATGAAAACTATTGACGTCCTCAATGTCGCAGGAACAGATTTTAGTACTGTCTCCTTTGGTGAGTGTTTTGAGGTGTTCAGCGATATTGAATTTTTCTGCAGCACCTAATACCAGGTCCACGCCTTCTATGGAGGCAATTTCTTCCGGTTTCAGCTGTGCATAGCAACCGGTAATGACTACCATGCTGCCTGGTGCGCGGCGCTGTATGCGGCGTACCAGCATACGACATTCCTTATCAGCATTGTCTGTTACCGAACAGGTGTTGATAACATATACATCTGCTGTATTATCAAATTCCGTTTTTACAAACCCATCCTGCTCCAGTAACCTGCTCAAAGTGGAGGTTTCTGAAAAATTCAGCTTACAGCCGAGTGTATGAAATGCTACTGTTTTTACCTGTTCCATAAAGGGAGGCAAAGGTAGGAACTTTTTATGTCATAGTTAGGTAAGGAATTTTTGACTATTTTGCGCCGCGTTCTATTGTCATTATGAAGTCTATACAAAAATATCTCCCCGTTTTACTCTTATCACTATTACTGTTGGCCGGATGGCAGCAGAAATGGTGGAAGAACTCGGTTACGCCTCCTGCTCCCGGCAGCAAACCGGTAATTGCCAGGGGATCTGTTAATAATCCACCTATTGCCGGAGAAGCCATTAACCGTCATGCCCACCTGGAATATACAAAGCATGCCATTTGTCGGATGGGTTGCCGTCAGGTGACTAAGAAGGAAGTGGAGGAAATTCTCGCGTCGGGTGAAATAAACGCCGAGAAATCCAATCCCGGTGACCATCCATGCCCTACCTATGCATTGGAAGGATATTCCGGTGAAGGACAGCACCTGCGGGTTGTCTTTGCCCCCTGCGATACCGGAAACGCCAAAGTAATCACCTGCATAGATCTCGACAAAGACTGGAGCTGCAATTGCGATTGAGCTAAAAGCTTCCACTTTATGCTTTCCCTATTTTGTCGTAGTTTTCCGCTATAATTGAGAGGCGTTTATGAATTTTCTATTGAAACCGTTGCGTGTTATTTATGTGATATACGCCGCTGCCACCTTCCTTGGTATTATGTTTTTAATATTGCCGCCTATTTTCCTGGCCTCTTTACTGGGCAGGCAAAAGGGTGGAAACATTATATTTTATTTTCTGCGCTTCTGGGCGCATACCTGGTTTCCGTTGGTAGGCATGTGGGTAACCCGTAAATACGAATGTGAACGCGACAATGATCCCTGCATTTATGTGGTGAACCACCGCTCGTACCTGGATGCAGCCATTGCGGTAAAAGTGATGCGCCTGCCTTTCCGCCCTTTAGGTAAAGTGGAACTGTCTAAAATCCCTTTCTTCGGATTTATCTATAAAAATTCTGTAGTACCGGTAGATCGCTCTAATGCAGCTGCCCGGGCCAGAAGTGTACGTGAAATGATGACCGCATTGAAAGCTGGTATCTCTATACTCGTATTTCCGGAAGGAACAACGAATGAAAGCGATCAGCCCCTGCGTCCTTTCCATAACGGTGCTTTCCGTATGGCCATTGAATTACAGATGCCTATTAAACCGGTGCTGTACCTGGATGCAGGCCACCGCCTACCGCATAAAGGCCCCATGCATATCAGTCCGGGCAAATGCCGCGTAGTATTCCTGCCAGCCATCCCTGTAAAAGGAATGACCCTGGAAGATATCAATACCCTCAAACAACAGGTGTTTGATGTAATGGACACCGAATTACGCAAGTATCATAAATATCCAACCCTGCAGCCGATAGGATGAAATACGCAGATGTAATATTGCCGTTGGCTTTACCCAGAAACTATACATACGCTGTTCCTGAAAATATGGAATCCGCCCTCAAAGTCGGTAGCCGTGTAGCAGTACAGCTGGGTAAACAGAAGAAGTATGCAGGGATTGTAAAAACAATACATGAGCAGGCACCTCCCTATAAAACCAAGCCCCTGCTGGATATGCTGGATGCCGATCCGGTCGTATATCCTACACAGTTAGCTTTCTGGACCTGGGTAGCCTCTTATTATATGTGCACAGAAGGAGAGGTGCTGAATGCCGCACTTCCCGCTCACCTCAAGCTTTCCAGCGAAACACTCCTGCTTTTCAACGATGCCTGCGGCGATGATTTTACGGCGTTGGATGATGATGAATATCTCATTGCTGAAGCGCTGCACATCCGCAAAGAGCTGCGTATTGAAGAAGTACAGATGATCCTGGATAAATCAGAAGTATATTCTGTCATCAAAAAACTGATAGAGAAAAAGGTATTGCTGGTATATGAGGAGTTAAAAGAAGTATATAAAGAGAAGAAAGAAAACTATGTGCAACTGCACGCTGAGTACCAGGAAGAAGAACAACTGGCGGCGCTGTTCAATGATATGGGACGCGCACCCAAACAAATGGAACTGCTGCTGGCCTACCTTCATTTACTGAAAACACAAGGCAGTGTATTACAAAACGAATTACTGAAAAAGTCCGGTGCTACTACTGCACAACTGAAAGGACTGGTAGATAAAAATATTCTCTGGGTAGAAAAGCGCACCGTTGATCGTATTCTCACGGGTAAGGTAGATACACAGATCGATTTTGATCTCAGCCCTGCGCAGGAAACGGCTCTCGCCGAAGTACGTACCCATTTTAAAGATAAGCAGGTAACCCTGTTGCATGGCGTAACTTCCAGTGGTAAAACGCAGGTATATGTGAAGATGATGGAAGACTGTCTGGCCAACGGAAAACAGGTGCTGTACCTGTTGCCCGAGATAGGACTGACTGCACAAATTATACGCCGGCTGCAGAAACATTTTGGCAGCAGTATTGGTATCTATCATTCCCGTTTTAATAACAATGAGCGGGTAGAAATATGGAATAAGGTAAAAACAGGGGAGATACAAATTATACTGGGCGCACGTTCCAGCCTGTTGCTGCCGTTTAAAGATCTGGGCCTCATCATACTTGATGAAGAACATGATTCTTCCTACAAACAGCAGGACCCTGCTCCCCGCTATCATGCAAGAGATGCGGCCATCTATTACGCGGCCCTGTTCAAAGCCAAGGTGCTGCTGGGTTCCGCTACGCCTTCCCTGGAATCGTATTATAATGCACAACAGGGAAAATACGGACTGGTAGAACTGAATGAACGTTTCGGTGGAGTAGAGATGCCTGCTATTGAAATAGTAGATATCAAAAAGGAAATGGCCGAAAAGACCATGGACGGCAACTTCACGGAAGCGTTGAAGCATGCCATTGGGCAAAGCCTGGCAGATGGCAAACAGGTGATCCTGTTCCAGAACCGCCGTGGATATGCTCCTTTCCTGTTATGTACTACCTGTGGTACTATCCCACATTGTAAACAATGTGATGTATCGCTGACCTATCATCGCAACCAGGATAAGCTTACCTGTCACTATTGTGGTACCCGTTATCCATATGTGCATACCTGTGTAGCTTGCGGCTCACAAACGCTGGAGCCTAAAAGTTTTGGTACAGAAAAAATTGAAGACGATCTCCAACAGATTTTTCCGGAAGCCCGTATCGCCCGTATGGACGTGGATTCCGTCCGGAACAAGGATAGTCATAATAAACTGATTCAACTGCTGGAAGAACGCAGTATTGATATACTGGTAGGCACCCAGATGGTGGTGAAGGGACTTGATTTTGAAAACGTGAACCTGGTAGGTATCCTGAGCGCCGACAACTTACTGGGCTTTCCTGACTTCCGGGTAAATGAAAGGGCGTTTCAGCTGATGGAGCAGGTGAGTGGTCGTGCCGGTCGCAAACATGGCATGGGTAAGGTATTAATACAGGCCAGCAACACGCGGCATCCGGTGTTGCACTATGTAATGGCACATGATTATAAAGCCATGTATGCTGCTGAAATAGAAGAAAGACAAGTGTTTAGTTATCCACCGTTTTTCCGGTTACTGAAGTTAACCATCCGTCATAAAAATCAGCAGGTAGCGGAGCAGGCTGCATTGATTCTGGCCAGCTGGTTGCAGCCGCATATTGCTACGCAACTGGTAGGTCCCGCTGCCCCATTGGTGGCCAGGGTACGTAATAACTATCTGCAGGAGATGCTGATTAAATTGCCCCGTGAAGCCCGAATGATAGCGCATATCAAACAGGTACTGCAGGAGTTTATTATACAACTGAAAATGGAGAAAAAGTTTCGCTCTGTGGTGATTATACCGGATGTGGATGGTGTATAGGAGGCTATTCTTTTACCAGTACCAGGTCCTGCTGTTGCACCTTGCGGATGTTGTTCAGCATTTGTCCGAATATGTTTTTATTTTCTCCGTAAAAGTCCATTTGCCGGTACCACTCAACGATAAAGATATGTAGCACGTTGCCTTCCTGTTCGCAGCGCATTTTATAACCCAATGCTGGTTGTGGTCCTTTATCGCTGATATCTGCCGAAAAATCCCCTTTGTTAGCTACTTTATAACCTGCCGGAATAGGTATGTTGATTCTTTTTTCCTGGTAATAAGGAAAAGACATCTGTATGGGTAATGTACCTGCCGGCAATGGTATATCTGCAGACAAGGTGCCCCCCAGCAGTTGACCAATATGGATATTGATCTCTGTATTTTTATTTTCTATGAGAGATGGTGTATTCAGTGTACTGTTCAGCACCATCGGTTTATCCTGCGTGCGGTTATCGAATAGCGCATTTTCTGTTGCCACTGCTGTTGGTTTTCTCACGCCTGGTTCAAAAGGTAAGAGGGCATTGTATATTTTGAACTTTCCTTCTGTGGTTTGGCCGGTGATAGCAAAGGCAGATTTAATATTTGCACCCGGATAGCCGCCAAAAGATTGCTTCACCTCCCAGGCCGGGTCCGTGATTGATTTGAGGGTGGCCTCTATGGAAATATTACTAACGGTATAAGGTGTTACCGGGGTAGTGATGAAGTCCGTCAGTACTTTGCTTTCCTGGCCAATAAGGGTATCGCGGCAGCGCAGGGCAGGTATGCCAGCCCATAATGCCGGATAGCAGGGAAAGCGCGTATCCATCTCCGATGGCGCCAGCGCCTGCTGTGCTGTAGGGAAATACAGTAATATATTTTTGGCCAGCTGTCTGTTGACCAGCTGACTGTCCAGCAACAGGCTATCACGGGAAGAGGTGAACAGCACTTGTGTGGGGATATTCAGCATGTAATAGACGGCATTCAACAGGCGGGCCATGCCCACCTTTTCTGCGCGTCTGGTACGGATAATGGAAATAAGATCCATTGTTTCGCCGGTTTCAGATGGTGGGGTGAGTTCAAAATTTGTTTTTACAAATTGTTCTACCAGGTAAATCATCTGTGTGGTAGGCATCCGTTGTTTCGTGAACGGCCATTTCTGCAGTTCTTTTTCCAGTTGTTTGTATTCCGCTTTGGATACGGCTACCAGGGGAACATAACCTTCTTCGCCGAATTGTTGCCAGCGGATGCGGGTAGTATCTTTTCCTTCTATCGCCTCATGCAGCGCAAAGTCAATACGCTTGAGCTGTGGAAGGTAATAATACAGGTCGCTGTTTTTAAGCTCCGGCACATTTTGCATATTTAGCTGATAATAGCGGTTATTACCGGCTATGCTGTCGCTGAGGGCAGGTACACCTGAACTGGTTTTAAACCGGAATTCCAACTCTTTAGGAGCCACCAGGGTAAAGCTTACATGATTGCTGGGAATAGGTGATTGCAGATATTCCGAGCTTGCATAATCGTACGCTACTTTCAGGCTCAGTTCATATTCCAGTTCTGCGCCTGGCTGCAGTACGAGGTTGTTGACTACAAGGGCCTTGCGGTTATCATTCAGTACAATCATCCTGATCTTGTCATTGAGATCGGTGGCTTCTCCGTTGGGAGCGAGCATCCGCAGGCGCATCCCGCGCAGCACTTCGTTGATCTCTAACGTCATGATCAGTTGGGTCAAACTATCGGCAGCGGGTTGTGTATTGACTTTTACGTTTTTATAAATCGTTTTGTAGTGCGACCAGTTGTTGGCTTTGTCCTGCTTGCTCACATTGAAATCTCTTACCAGACGGTAATCGAGAATCGTATAAGGATGATCTGTGGAAGTGACCGTATGCAGCAGCGGCTTTTCTTTCCATATTTCAGGGAAATAACTGTTTACCTGTGCCTGTATAGAACAGGGAAACATTGCAATACCTGCAACAGCCAGAAGAAGGACCCATTTTTTCATACGCGCTAAAGATAAGACTGAATTTTCGGATTTTCATGAAGCGCCCATGCTTTGAATGGCGTCAGATTCAAAGATACTGACGCCGGTATCAGCGTGCTTTATGGCGGCTATCATGGCATTGGCAACGGTTGCTGCTTTAATCCCCCGGTATTTTTTCCATCTCCCCTGTAATAAAAAATAAAAGAGCTGGATAAGATATTTTCCTATCCATTCGCCTAACCTGAATTCTTTCCGGGAGCCAATTAATACGGAAGGCCTGAAAATATATACGCCCCGGAAGCCAAAGGATTGAACGGCTTCTTCTGTTTCGCCTTTGGTACGTAAATAAAAGTTGCGGGCATGTGGATCTGCACCAATGGACGACATAAGGGCAAACTGTGATACGCCTTGTTCATGCGCTATCCTGGCACATTTTACAGGAATGCCATAGTCCACTTCTCTGAATTTTTCCTGGGTACCGGCTTTTTTAATGGTAGTACCGATACAGCAAAAAAGCACATCGCCCTGCAGTGCGGATGCCAGGCTTTCTGCATCATCAAAATCTACGATAACACTTTCCAGGCGGGGCCTGGCGTGCGCCCATGGCTGCCGGATCAGTATTTTCACTTTACTGAAGGCAGGATCCTGCAGCAGCGCTGCCACAAGATGTGTTCCAGTTAGCCCTGTTGCGCCTATGACAATCGCAGTTTTATTCATGAAAATGGATTATGAGATGTAGAAATTTCTAAGTGATTTGCGGTTATCTTTGCTGACCATAAATTTAGGTTATTATGCAGGTATCAGAAAATGTTCTGCTCAAATCATATAATACTTTTGGCATTGACGCTGTTGCGCGTTATTTCGCGTCTTTTTCGACTGTAGAAGAACTGCTGGAAGTTACCGAACAACAACAGTTGCCTCAAATGATCCTGGGTGGCGGGAGTAATATCCTGTTTACACAGGACTTTAACGGCTGGCTGCTGAAAAATGAAATTAAAGGAATATCCGTAGTGAAAGAAGATAACGATTACGTATATGTGAAAGCAGGAGCAGGGGAAAACTGGCATCAGTTTGTACAGCATTGTATCAGCCTGAATCTGGCCGGCCTGGAAAATCTGTCGCTGATACCCGGCAATGTAGGAGCCAGTCCTATGCAGAACATTGGCGCCTATGGCGTGGAAATAAAAGACGTGTTTCATGAGCTGGAAGCCTTACACCTGAAAGACAGGAGCATCGTTACCTTCAACAATGCAGATTGCCATTTCGGTTACCGGGAAAGTATTTTCAAAAAAGAATACCGGCAGCAGTTTGCCATCTTATCCGTTACTTATCGTTTAAGTAAACAGCCGCATTTCAATACCAGCTATGGTGCTATCAATGAAGAACTACAACGGATGAATGTATCCGATCTTTCTATACAGGCTATCAGCCAGGCGGTGATTAACATCCGCTCTTCAAAACTGCCTGACCCTGCAAAGATTGGTAATGCCGGCAGCTTCTTTAAAAATCCTACTATCAGCAAAGAACAGTATACCGCGCTGCATGCTGCTTTCCCACAGCTGGTGGCGTATCCTGTAGCTGATGAACAGTTCAAACTGGCAGCAGGCTGGCTGATAGAGCAATGTGGCTGGAAAGGTTATCGTAAGGGCGATGCCGGTGTACACGCAAAACAGGCCCTGGTACTGGTGAATTATGGCCATGCCAAGGGCAACGAAATATATGATTTATCTCAGCAGGTACTGGATAGTGTGGAAGAGAAATTCGGGGTGCTGCTGGAGAGAGAAGTGAATATATGCTGAAAGAGCTTTTAGCTGTTAGCTTTTAGCTTTTAGCAAAATGCAGCAGAGATAAACATATAAATTATGTTCTCTGCTGCATTTTGCTAAAAGCTAAAAGCTAAAAACTAACAGCTACTTTTAATATTTGCGATAATTTTTCCTGCATGCTCTCTTGAATTTTCAATGAACCACACATGTGTGTTCATCCCGCCACAAACCACACCAGCAAGGTAAATACGGGGCATATTTGTTTCCATGGTGATAGGATTGTATGCCGGCATTTTTATGTTGTCGTCAGATAAAGCAATACCTGCTTTTTCCAGCAAGTGGAAGTTCGGTTGATAGCCGGTCATCGCAATCACAAAATCATTCGGAATGGTGATGGTGCCATCGGGAGTTACAATATCAACTTCGCGTTCCCGGATAGCCTGTAAGGAGGAATAAAAATATGCTTTAATAGATCCTTCTTTAATACGGTTTTCAATATCCGGTTTCACCCAGTATTTTACCCGGGAACCGATGCCAGACTGCTTTATCACCATGGTTACGCGGGCGCCTTTGCGATAGGTTTCCAGTGCGGCATCCACAGCAGAATTAGCCGCACCTATCACTACTACATCCTGTGTGGCGTAAAAGTGAGGGTCTTTGTAGTAATGGGTGACTTTAGGTAAATTTTCACCGGGGATCTGCATCAGATTCGGGATATCATAAAAGCCGGTAGCGATCACTACGTGCCGGGCATGATAAGTAGCTTTGCTGGTGGTAATCGTATATTCGCCGGCGTTAGGTGTTACCTGTTCCACTTCTTCAAACAACCTTATATTCAGTTGATGAGAAGTAGCTACTCTACGATAATATTCCAATGCTTCCGGCCTGGTAGGCTTGGGATTGATGGATACAAAAGGTACATTCCCGATTTCCAGTCTTTCTGAAGTAGAAAAGAAAGTCATGTACAAAGGATAGTTATAGAGAGAATTTGTTACACAGCCTTTTTCTATGATAATATAGTTAAGTCCGGCTCTCTTGGCTTCCAGTGCGCAGGCGAGACCAATGGGGCCTCCACCTATAATCAGCACATCAAACGCAGCATTCATACAATCAGTTTTTTATAGCGCCGCCATATAATCCAGCAGGCGATACATGATATCATTATTTTGTGTCAGCAGGTTTTCGTGCTGATGTATTTTTTCTTCACTTTGAATAAAGGAACCACCGGCAGCGATAGTAGCAGCACCAAAAGTCAGCATCTCCTGCAAGCTTTCCCGGGTGAGTTCCATATGAAATTGTAAGCCAATTACACGGTCACCGTAAATGAATGCCTGGTGGCTGCAGGCTGCGGAGGCTGCAAAGCGGGTAGCGCCGGCAGGAACATCGAAGGTATCGCCATGAAAATGAAAAGTGTTGAAATGGGCTGGTAGTACAGCCTGTAGTGGTGCTGCCTTATCCTGGAAGCTGAGATCCAGCGGATACCAGCCGATTTCAGTTTGCGTATGTGGATATACGTTAGCTCCAAGTGCAGTAGCTACCAACTGTGCCCCCAGGCATATACCGAGTACTTTTTTATTTTGCTGAATAGCCTCAAGGATGAGGGCTATTTCGCTGGACATCCAGGCATACTGATCCTGTTCATATACACCCATGGGACCTCCCATGATAATGAGCCATTCAGCGTTGGCCAGTGCAGTGGCGTCTGTATTTTCGTACCAGCGGGTATGAGTGACGGTATGGTTTCCTTTAGCCGCCCAGTCAGCAATGCAGCTTAATCCCTCAAAAGGCACATGTTGAAAGTAGTGAATATGCATATGCGGATTGGTAAAAAATGATTTACCGAAGATACGCCTGCTATTTCACTTCTACTCTTATTACCCTGAAATATTCATAGCCTTTCATTTGCTTACTCTTCTCTCCGAAGTATTGTGCGCGGTAGTCTGCGGCACCACCATCATAACGGACTTTCATATCGTGCGCATCAAGATAGGCATGGAGTTCGGCCGGACACATGCCGAAATCCCAGTCTTCACCGGCGCGACGGAGTAACCGGTTTACCTTTTCAAAACCATAAAATGCTTTCGGATTTTCCAGCACTGCTTTTTCTATATAGGTAAAGATGGCTTGTGTGCCGGGACTGAATTTTCTGATATGATGAAAGATCGCTTCTCCCTGTTTGGCTTCCATAGTGGAGGTGAGTCCTTCCCAGAGAAATAATGTTTTATAATGCTGGCGATAGAATAGCTGAGGAATGACTTCTGAAATCTGTTGGGTGTTCATATTCAGTTGTACGTAATCTACCGGTACATTGGGTAATCCTTTCAATGAGGCCAGCATGGTACGTTTGCGATGTTGAAGATCCGGATGGTCCATTTCCACATAATGCAGTGGTAAGCCTACCTTTAAGCGATGTGCTCTGGTATCATATGTGGCATGCAGAATAATGACCTGGTTCACACCTTCATTTCTGACTGCATCCACGATCATGTCGTCAATTAATTTTGTTCTGGCTACTGCGGCGGTGAAAGTACCGGGCCAGTGAAATTGTATACATGCGGTGATGATATTGCGGAACAGCGAAATGCTGCAACAGGCCAGTAAAAGCTGGTAGAATTTGGACAGGAATACAGCGGCGAACGGATCATGAAGCAATCGTTCTTTTTCCGGTTTGGTACTCTCAATGGCACGGAATGCAGCCATATAGGTGCCCGATTTGGTGGCGGGAGACCGGCTCATGAATTACGTGTAGTCATATTTGTTATTGGATCTGGTTACCTGGTTATTTCGGTTGCGTCTCTTGAACTATAATCAAATATATGTAAAAATGAGAATTAGATTATCATGGGATTTTCCCCGGTAGCTTACACCAGGGCGCAAATGGCTATCAGTGTAGCAGTGCTGATAAATACCCATAATAAAACCCCTTGCAGTAAAGGTTTCCGTCCAATACCCCGTAATGATTCTCTGTTGAGATTGGTACCTATCAGGAACAGGGTGAGTGATAAACCTGTTTTGGCGCTTTGCACCATAAATGGTCCTGTTTGTCGTACAAACGGCACCCAGGTATTGAGTAGCATAGCGATTACAAAAATGGCGATGAACCAGGGGATTTTTATTTTACTGCCGGCTGTTTTGAAAAGCAGGGTGGTGATAAATGCTACAGGAATAATCCAGAGGGCGCGTGACAGTTTTACGGTGGTGGCTATTTGCAGGGCGTCCTCGCCGTATTTGTTGGCAGCGCCTATAACAGAGCTGGTATCGTGAATAGCGATGGCGCACCACAATCCAAATTGTTGCTGGGATAAATTCAGCAGGTGACCTACCGCAGGGAATATAAACAGTGCCAGGGCATTGAGTAAAAAGATGATGCCCAGTGCAACGGAAATTTGTTTTTCTCCGGCTTTCATCACCGGTGCGATAGCCGCGATGGCGCTACCACCGCAGATGGCGGTACCACAGGAAATCAGGTGGGCTGTTTTTTTATCAACGCCCAGCAGTTTCCCTAAAATAGCCCCGGTGATCAGTGTGGCAGCAATGGCGGTGATGGTAAACACCAAACCTTCTCTGCCTGCTTTCAGTGCGCTGTGTACGTTCATGCCAAATCCCATTCCGATAATGGAGAGCTGCAGCAGCCAGTGGGTGATGCGTGGTGTGGCCACCGGGAATGGATTGCCGGTAGTTTGTGCCAGGGCAAAGCCCAGGAGCAGTGCTACCGGCGGTTGTACGATTGGCAGCAGCGTAATGGCTGCTGCGGTGAGGAATATTATTTTAGCCGTGTTGTGAGTTAACCAGGCGCCTGCTATCTTCTGTTGTTGCATACACGAACATTTGTAATGAAACACAAAGGTCCGTATCTGCAGTACCGAAGTCAAATGCTGATAAGTGATAGCTGATAACTAAAAGTTATGATCTTAATCAACAGAGAGAATGAACTTGTTAAACTTTCCTGCGAAATCTTCCTTCAGCATTTTATCAATGCCATTGAGATAGTTCACGGTAAAGCCGCGTTGCAGGCGGCGGGCGGTACTGCCATCCAGTTGCAGCGGGCGGGAGTGTAGTATGCCTATAAGTTGTTTGCCCTGGAAAACAAGGGCCAGGCGATACAATGGGCTGGGGTCATCTATACCGCTTTCATAGTTGAAATACAGCGTATAAGGTTTAAGTGCTGTTTCTTCTTCCAGTTTAAAATTACGGATGAAAGGCTGCATATCATCTGTACTGCGGCCGGCGTGTTGTTTCAGGTAGCTGGTGAGCGCGGTTTCTATAATAGAGCCATTCCGGATATTTTTCTTTTCCGTGTAGCCATTAATGGTAGCCCACATTTTTTCGCCATTGGTAGATACCGGTAATTTCATATCCCGCTGCAATACACCGGCGGTTACGCCGTTGACTTTTATTTTGCGGCCTTTTGTGAACAGTGGTTTGCTGAATTCTTCCTTTGTAATATCAAAATCCACGCTAACGGGGTACCAGTCTTTTTTTACGGGGGCACAGCGCAGGGGGATATAGTCCAGCAGCGATACCATTGGTTCGCCATCGGGATTATTGTATATCGTAGCGCCTCCGCTGATTCTTTCGCTGATGATAGGTGCAACGGCACCTGCTATTTTAGGGGTGTTGCCTTTCTTAGTGCTGTTCCTGGTAGTAGTGGTTCCTTCTTCGTTATCGTATTTGCTTTTGTTTTTCAGATCGCACGATACTAGTAATACTGCCAATGCGAGGCAGGACAAGTGTTTGTTGAGATGCATATGGTAAAATTACTGTTTAATGGGGATGGAAGGGACTCCGGCTTCCATCTGTGCTGCATCCGCACAAAGATTGGGCCTAGAATTCGGCGTATATAACGGTATCGGCTAATTGAAGGCGATGAATTTGTTTCATCGTGGAAAACGGGTCCAGGGGAGACCAGTCGGATGAGGTGTAGAGTTGTATTTTTTTACCACGTAATTGTTGTTCCAGTGCATTTAATGTGATGCCGGTATTGGATTTACGGGAGATGTAATAAATTTTTGGATCGTTTTTCAGGTGAACCATGATCCCGGGAGGGCCATTTTTCACTTCCTGTACAATACCACTGGTGGGTACACAATTCTTTTTATTTGCCTTGTGGGCAGAGGGAATACCGGAAATGAGCAATACCAGTATTAAAGCGGCTACCAGCAACAATGCTGCGATGCCTTTTTTGTTGGCTTGTTTATTCATGATCCGTTGGCGTAAGTCAGGTTAGGTACAGTTATTTCAATTTACGAAATATAAAAATAAAAATGGAAGTAGCAAAAGTAAATTATGGCTGGCGATGACTGCACTGCTTTCGCAGTAGCGCTAAAAAAAGAGGGTGTCTGATGAGAGACACCCTGCTATATAAGATCTTATTTTTCTTTTTTTCCGTTGGCGTCGGCTTCTTCTTCCCAATCATCATTGTCGTCCCAGTCATCCTCCTCATCTTCCCAGTCTTCTTCCTCTTCTTCAATCAGAAGGCTTTGTTCTGAGCCGGGTTCTATGTCGTTATCGCGCCAGTAGGCTACAATTTCATCTGCTTTCTTTTGCACGGGGGCAAAGTCGGAGATGTTGCTGCCTTCAAATGCTATTTCCACATCGGGCATTCCTTTGATTGTATTGAAACAATCCTGCAGGAGGGAGATGTTCACCGGTGCATTGCGCAGTGCGCTGTATGACAGCCGGATGGCATCGAATGGGCCGCTGTTGTGAAATACTTCTTCCCCGTTGAGCATGGGAAAAAGCCATACCAGCACGTCGTCACCGGTATCTTCGCTATTGAGGATACCGAAAAAATCATCGAGTTGTTCAAAACCCAATGGCGCCAGTTGTGCAAAAAATTTGTTCCTGGGCGGAAATTTAGGATGCTCTTCTCCTGTAATTAAGAATAATTCACCGAATCTTGGCTTCTCTTTGGCAAACCTAAAGTCAATGAGGATATCGTTTTCCATTGATGGCTATTCTGTTTTCTACTGTAATTTAATAGTTTAATCGGAAGGTGTTGAAAAAAAATTCTACTGGATAACGGCTGCCGCAATTCTCCGGTAGGCATGCAGGTATTTGTTGAGGCGGGCAATATCGTGCTCTTTTACGTCTGTCATACGCCTGATATCCATATTATCTGTCAGGTCATTGAGTTTGACCATGCAGGCGAGGCGGTTCTGAAGGGTCCGGTCTACAAAATGGTCATAGTCTTCGTCTTCTTCCAGTTTGGTCACGCAATAAAGGGCTGCCAGCAGGTGTGGGGGCAGTCCTTCCTGCTCCAATGCTTCAAAGGTCCAGTCGGTGTCTTCCACTACATCATGTAATACACCTACTATTTTCTCGTCCTCGGTACGGCCCAGTTGCATTACCCGGAATACATGCCCTATATAGGGCTGTCCGTATTTGTCTACCTGGTCTTTATGGGCCTCCGTGGCTATTTCTATTGCTCTGGTCAGATTCATATTAAAAAATTCAGGGATTTTCTCCTGCCTGGTTTTAGCCGGTAGCAGTAGAAAATCCCTAAATTAAAACTTATTTACATAAAATGATAACGTACGAATGCTTCCATCGCGGCATATTTCTGTAAGCCTAAACGGTCGTAGAGATCAGCGGTGTTAGCGTTACGGTCTTCTGCACGTTGCCAGAATTCACGCAGATCGGTACCCTGGAAAGGCACCACATCTTTCTGACTCTGGTGGATGAAGATACCGAGGCGTTTCTGCATTACCTGGTCAGGGCTCATTGGAACAGCCATTTCAATTTCATGAATTTCCCATTCCTGCCATGCGCCTTTATACAGCCATACCCAGCAATCTTTCGCCCAGTCTTCTGATTTTACGATGTCGAGTGCAGCGAAAATAATGTCGAGGCATACCTTGTGGGTACCATGTGGATCGGCGAGGTCACCAGCACAGAAGATCTGCTGTGGTTTCAGTTTGCGGAGCAGTTCTACTGTCAGGGCAACATCTTCAGGCCCCATTGGTTTCTTTTCCACCAGACCGGTTTCATAGAAAGGCAGGTTCATGAAGTGAGCATTGTCTTCCACGCCTACGTAACGGCAGGTAGCTTTTGCTTCGCAACGACGGATCAGCCCTTTAATAGCGCGGATTTCCGGTGTATCTTTCTGGCTTGGTTTCTTGGTGCGGATAAATGCTTTCGCTTCATCCAGGATCAGGGAGCTTTTGCTCTTGTCGATGTCGAACATACCTTCAAACCCTACTGCGAAGTCAATAAAGCGCAGGAGGAATTCATCTGTTACGGCAATGTTGCCGGAAGTCTGGTAAGCTACGTGTACATCATGACCCTGTTCGTGCAGGCGGATAAAAGTACCACCCATAGAGATGATATCGTCATCAGGATGGGGAGAGAAGATCAGTGCACGTTTTTTAGCGGGTTCAGAACGTTCCGGATGCGCCGGTAACTGCGGACCAGGTTTACCACCAGGCCAGCCGGTAATGGTATCGCGGATAGCGTTGAACTCTTCAATATTCAGCTCATAGGCAGAACCATATTGTACGATCAGGTCGTTCAAACCATTTTCGTTATAGTCCTTATCGGTGAGCATCAGGATAGGCTTATTCAGTTTCAGTGCCAGGCTGGTTACTGCCTTGCGGATCAGACCGGGAGTCCATTCGCAATCGCCGGTAAGCCATGGCTCATTGAAACGGGTGAGTTCCGCTGCTGCCTGTTCATCAATGATGAATTTACAGTTCGGATGCTGTTGCAGCAGGGAAGCAGGTACCTGGTCGGTACTGTGACCTTCCACAGAGCGGCGTACTATTTTGGATTTATGGGAACCCCATGCCATCAGCAAAATGCGTTTTGCCTTGAAGATGGTGCTCAGACCCATGGTGATCGCCAAACGAGGCACCTGGCTCATATTAGGGAACTCGTAGGCATTGGCCAAACGGGTGCTGTTGTCCAGTGTAACGAGACGGGTATGTGAATTCATATTGGCACCTGGCTCGTTGAAACCAATATGGCCGTTGTTACCAATACCCAATACCTGGATATCAATACCACCTAACGATTCAATGCGCTTATCGTATTCTTCACAATATTTTTTGATCTGATCTTTCGGAATCGTGCCATCCGGAATAAAGTATTGTCCTTCCGGGATATCGATGTGATTGAACAGGTGCTCTTTCATAAAGCGGTTGTAGCTCTGTAAAGCATCCGGCTCTATTGGATAGTATTCATCCAGGTTAAATGTTATTACATTTTTGAAGCTCAACCCTTCTTCTTTGTGCAAACGTACCAGTTCTGCATAGAGATATTTAGGAGTGGACCCTGTTGCCAATCCTAAGATACATTTTTGACCGGCAGCCTGTCTTTCGCGGATTAACGCGGCAATTTCCTGCGCCACTGCTTTGGAACCCTCTTTGGCAGAAGGATGTATTTCCACAGCAATTTGTTCAAAGCTGTCGATCAGTTCGATTTCCTGATGATTAATCGTCATTTGTAAACGTTTTTGATTAGATGCGGTTTAAAAACGAGCCGGAAAATTAAAGAAATTACTGCTAATGCGCATTATTATTTAGCAAAATTTAAATTATATTTCTTTAGCTTGTAGTGAACCATTTAATATTTGATCTCGTTAATATGTTTAGCATACAGCGGTTGAAGGCCGTATCACATATTTTGGTGTAGGAGTCATAAGATGAAAACCGTTCGCGCAATTGCACGGACGGTTTTCTGATTTTTAGTCAATTATGAACTCATCAGCAAACAACCATGCGGGGCTGCCTGCTCCTGCTGCACCAGCAGGGATCTTACCAAAGTTCTGCATCTGCACTTTTACAAAACGACCACGTACCTGTTGCAGTTTGCCACGTACTTTGTTAATGCCTTGTTGCGCAAAGGCGGTTTGTTTGTATACTTCTTTATAAGTCTTGCCATCATCAGATACAGAAAATACCACCTGTTTGGGCGGATAAATCCAGTCTCCTTTAGCATTGATAGTATTGATACCTACCAGTTGAATTGCCTGGATACTATCCAGTTCTACCACTGCTTCCATATTGCTGCCTTTGAAACCAAACCACTCGCCATCATCATAGCTGGCATTGCCTTCCAGGCCATTTACCAGTGTAAACGTGCTGGCAGGACTATGACTTTTATCTGCTGCGGATGCCAGGGTTACTTTTTTAGCCATCCCTTTGTGAAAGATGAACGTCTGGCTAAATTCGTTGCCAAAAGGTTTGCCATCCAAAAACACCTGCGCGCGGATAGTGCCTGCATGGCTGATTTGTATCGCTTGCGTATAAGGAGTCGCCTGAGGGGTAGGGGCAGTACTATCGGTAGTGAAAAATATTTTACCACCATCCAGCTTACTGGCCAATATCACCTGCACACCACCTTTACCATTGTCGGCTACAGTACCGGTTACTTCAAATACATGTTTGGCATAATTCACTTTTTTCAGGTCGAGTCGTTTTACATGAACTTTCAGCCTGTCAATGAAGTTGTCGTAATTACGTTTGTCCTTCGGAGACCACAATACTTCTGATAATGCAGACGCACGCGGATATACCATGTATTCCATGTAGTCGTTATTGCCAATATATTCTGACCAGAGATTGGCTTGCGCCCCTTTAATATATTTTGCCTGATCGCTGGTCAGCTCTGTCGGTACGGGCTCATAGGAGTATACTTTGTTTACCGGGAGGAATCCACCGATAGCCAGTGGCTCGTTTGGACTTTTTGACTGGTAATGATCAAAGTAGCAGAATTCACCGGGCGTCATGATCACATCATGCTTTTGCTGAGCTGCCGTAATGCCGCCTTCAATACCTCTCCAGCTCATTACAGTGGCATTAGGAGCCAGGCCACCTTCCAGGATTTCATCCCAGCCAATGATCTGACGGCCTTTGCTGTTCAGGTATTTTTCCATACGCTGTATGAAATAGCTTTGCAGCGCATGCTCATCTTTCAGGCCTTCTTTTTTCATGCGGGCCTGGCATTTAGGACATTTTTCCCAACGTACTTTAGGGCATTCATCTCCACCAATGTGAATGTATTTGCTGGGGAACAGTGGTAATACTTCATCCAGTACATCCTGTAAGAACAGGAATGCACTGTCGTTGCCTGCGCAGAACACATCATCATATACGCCCCAATGGGTGCCTACTTCGTATGGTCCGCCGGTGCAACCCAGGTTAGGAAAGGCCGCGAGTGCTGCCAGTGCGTGACCTGGCATTTCAATTTCAGGAATAACGGTTACAAAATGATCAGCAGCATACTGTACCACTTCTTTTACCTGTTCCTGTGTATAATAGCCGCCATAAGGTTTGCCATCGTATTTATTGTCGTCATAACGACCTGCCATGGTTTCCTTCCTTTTGGAAGCAATTTCCTGCAGACGTGGATATTTTTTTATTTCAATACGCCAGCCCTGATCGTCTGTAAGATGCCAGTGAAAGGTATTCATCTTATGCATCGCCAACAGGTCGATGTACTTCTTCACAAATTCTACAGAAAAGAAGTGACGGCTTACATCCAGGTGCAGCCCGCGATAAGCGAAGCGTGGGGCATCGGTGATGCTTACACCCGGTATGTACATGGCATGTGCTTTTTCTACGGGCAGCAACTGGATGAGTGTCTGCACACCATAGAAGGTGCCACTGCTGCTGTTACCGTTGATGCTCACATTATTGTGATCTGCATTCAGCGTATATCCTTCTGCGTTAGTAGTATCATTACCGGTGTGGAGCAGGATGGCATTTTTATCTCCCTGGTCTTTTATCTCCAGTTCATACCCGGTCAGTTCTTTCAGCCACGCATTAAATAAGGCTGCTGTTTTTTTGTCGCTTTCATTGGTAGCAACGATGACTGTTTGCTTATCCAGCAAAAAAGAATCTGCTTTTTCGCTGATGCTGGCGGGCATAGGAATGATGCTCACCTTACCTTTCGGAGCAGTGGTCTGTTGGGAGCCGGAACAACTCCACAGTCCTGTTGCCGCTGTTAGTAAGCACAGGTGAAATACTCTTTTCATTGTCATATAATGGATTGTTTTTTTTAGCTGTTAATATTTCACAGGTGGTGGTAAAACAACTACCTGTGAAAATACTTATTTGATTTCCAGTTCACAGAGCACAGGCCGGTGATCTGATGCTACCGTTTCTTCGATAATGCGGGCACCGGTGATCGTCCATCTGTGTTTCGGAGCTACCATGATATAATCTATTTTTATCCGGGGGGAATCAGAGGGGAAGGTAGGTCCCATCTGGCTGGTGGCATCTGTGAATACCTGTTTGAGTAGGGTGATTTCCTTTGAAGCCGGGAGTGCGTTGAAGTCGCCGGCGATGATAACAGGCGTAGCTGTTTCCCGGAAATAATCTGCCAGCGCATTCGCCTGTGCTATCCTGTCTGTGGCATGTTTACCGGCATCCAGGTGAGTAGTAACGAAGCGCAGGGTGCTATCACCAGGCAATTGTATGGTCACAATACCTGCTGCCCTGGGCTCATTTCCTTTGGAGGAAGGTAATGGCAGGGTAATGCTGTTGCTGATGGGAAACCGGGAAAGAATACCGGTACCATAGCCACCACCATCGAAATCCATGGCTTTAACGAAATAGGTATACATGCCGGTAATGGAAGCCAGTTCTTTTAGTTGATCCGACTGACTGGTCCGGGAAGTGGAGCTATCTACTTCCTGAAGTGCCACCAGGTCAGGGTTGGTTGCCAGAATTACATTGGCAATTCCCTGCAGGTCCAGTGCCTGTTTCATGTTTTCTCCGTGGTGAATGTTGTAGGTCAGTATTTTTACTTTTTGTGTTTGTGCAAAAAGTGTTATACCTGTAAAACATACAACGGTAATTAGCAGCATTTTTTTCATAGCATCATTATTTAGGGATTTGCAGATGCCGGAATGTAGGAATTTGTTAGAGAAGAGCAATTAACCAGGGTAATACCAAATGGTTATCTTTTCTTCCTGAAATCACTTCATCCCGGCACCGCAAAATCATTTAAACGCGTCTTTTACGGGTCTTCCGATCCACACCTGCGGCGTTTTTAATCCGAAGATCCATGCAAGGGTAGCAGCGGTATCGTATGTCATCACACTGCTTTTAATTTCTTTATTTTTTGCAATACCAGGGCCACGGATAATCCATGGAATCTGCATTTCTTCCATGGTTTTGCCACCATGTCCTTTTTTGATACCGCCGTGATCTGCTGTCAGCAGAATAATGGTGTTCTCCCACATGCCTGCATCTTTTACTGCCTGCAATATTTTGCCGAGCAAAATATCATTTTTGTGTACCTGGTCAAAGTAAGGCTGAATATTATGACCTATGTTGTGCCCGGTGCCATCAGGTTCATCAAAATGGATGAACAGGAAGTCCGGCTTCTTTTCTTTGATATAGTCTACAGAAGCTGCCGTAGCGAGACTGTCGTTATCATGACAGGCCAGTTGTTTGTTGACTGCCGCTTTTGGAAACAGATAGCCGATACCGTCCCAACTGTAGATAACGCCAATTTCAGCTTTTGGTTTTTGTTCACGGAGCAGGGTGTAGATAGAAGGGAACATGCCGTACTGGTCGAGTTCACGAGAAGGCAGTTCTGGTTTTTTGCTATCCCACTCTGTATATCCGTGTATTTCAGGGCCTGCGCCCATCACCATGGAAGCCCAGTTAACCGCACTGGAAGAGGGCAATACACTGCGGGCTTGTAAGGTCCACGCACCGTCCTGCATCATTTGTTTCATGTTAGGATTATCCACTTTCGGAAAACAGTACGCACCGAAGCCATCCATGCCTATCAGGATAACGTGTTTAACCCCTTTGATCTGTGCCTGCGCGAAGAATCCGCCAAGCAACAGACTTGTTGCAATGATCAGTTTTTTCATTTCGTTGTTCACTTTTAAAGCAGTTAGTAATTGGCTAACGCTTTTTAAATTTTGATAATGGGCTTTAAATAGCACCTTTAGCTAAACGTTAACGGCTAAGATAGTAATGTTTTCTCGCCTATTTCACGGATTAATTCGACTTCTTTTTGTTGTGTGGCGGAGATGCCATATTCAGGAACGCCGGGAATGCCGCCCATGCTCACATTGGGATTGCGATATACCATTTTACTTTCTTCATAGGCTTTGGCAGATGTATGATATTCTGTTACACCTGTAGTCGTGATCAGTTGTGCGATGTTGCTGGCACGCACACCAGATCCTGCCATGATGGCGATCCGGTCATCGGCCCTTTCTACAAGATCTTTCAGCAGTGAAGCTCCTTCTATGGCGGTGTTGCGGGCGCCAGAGGTAAGGATTCGTTCACAGCCGATGGCAATAATATCTTCCAGCGCTTCAAAAGGATTATCTGTCATATCAAATGCGCGGTGAAACGTAACGCCCATCGGCCATGCCAGAGAAGTTAGTACTTTGCAGCGTTGTTTATCCACGCGACCCTCCGGGGTGAGAATGCCTATCACTACGCCATTACAGCCCAGTTGTTTGCATAGCTCAATATCTTTTTTCATTACTTCAAACTCCAGGTCGGAGTAGAGAAAGTCGCCACCACGTGGACGTATAATAGGGTAGAGGTCTATTTTTACTTTTTTCCGGGCAATAGCGATTGTAGCATAACTGGGAGTGGTACCACCTTCCAGCAGATTATCACAGAGTTCTATCCGGTTGGCGCCACCTTTTTCTGCGGCAATACAGGAAGCCACAGAAGCGGCGCATATTTCGAGGGTAAATGGCATAAAACAGCTTTTAGCTTTTAGTAATTAGCTTTTAGCTTGCCGGATTAGCTTTTAGCTCTTGGTAAATGATCATCTTCGCTGCATTTACTAAAAGCTAAAAGCTAATGGCTAACAGCTAAAAATGGTGTTTACCATCAATCAAAATATTGCTGGTATCGCTGGTGCACACGGCATAGCTAAAGCCTTTCTGGAGACAGTAAGCACCATGTTCTCCTTTTTTGTTGAGGGCAAGGAAACCTACCTGGATTTCTTTTGCTTTGGAAGGACTCCTCTTCACGATACGATCCACTGCTTCTTTACAGGCTTTTTCCGGTGGATATCCCTGACGCATCAGCTCTACCACGAGGTGGCTGCCGACTATTTTAATCACTTCTTCTCCTACACCGGTGCTGGTAGCCGCGCCTATTTCATTATCTACATATAATCCTGCGCCAATGATGGGAGAATCACCTACGCGGCCATGTAGTTTGAAAGCCATGCCACTGGTAGTACAGGCGCCGGACAGGTTGCCTTCGGCATCCAGGGCTACCATACCAATGGTATCGTGGTTATACACATTACCTGGCAGCATCAGCGGATTAAATGCTGTAGCGCCATTGGTGGGTGTGTATGATTTGTTTTCTATGTTGATGACCGGTTTGTATTCCGATGTTTTCAGCCATTCTTTCCATGCTTTTTCTGATTCCGGTGTCAGCAGGTTTTCTTTCTGAAAACCGTTGGCCAGTGCAAATTGCAGGGCGCCGTCACCTACCAGCATTACATGCGGTGTTTTTTCCATCACCATGCGGGCTACTGAAATGGCATGGGTAACGTGTTCCAGTGCACCTACAGAACCGCAGTTGCCATGTTCATCCATGATGCAGGCATCCAGGGTAACACGTCCATCGCGGTCGGGGTAGCCGGAGTAACCTACCGTGTGGTTGTTGGGATCTGCTTCCGGTACTCTCACACCTGCTTCTACTGCGTCCAGGGCGCGACCGCCTTTTTTCAGTATTTCCCAGGCGGCAGCATTGGCCGCGCGGCCAAAGTCCCAGGTAGATACTACGATGGGCTTTCCTTTCACAGATCCGCGTTTGCCCTGAGAACGTGCAGTCGTTCCCGTTATTCCATCTAAAGAGAAAACAGCGGCGCTAAGGGCCGCTGTTTTCAGGAATGTTCTTCTATTATTCATAAAATAACTTTTAGCAGTTAGCTTTTAGCTGTTAGTTAGAGTGATTAGTTATTAACCTTAAAGTAAATCCAGTTAATCTCCGCTGCATTTACTAACGGCTAAAAGCTAACCGCTAACAGCTATTTAGTCCTTCATTTCCCATGCCAGCGCGCTGGCACCCAGAATCGCGGCATCACTTTCTCTCAGTTCTGAGAACAGCAATTTAACTTTATTCTGGAAAATAGGGAGGAGGTTCTTTTCCATATGCTCCCGCACAGGTTTCATGATGAGGTCACCGGCTTTGGTAAGGCCGCCGAAAAGCACAATAGCTTCCGGGCTGGAGAACATCACGAAATTGGCGAGGGCTTCACCGAGAATTTTACCGGTGAACTCATATACTTCCATGGCCAGCGGATCGCCTTTCATAGCAGCTTCGTAGATGAGTTTGGAATTGATTTCTTCTTTGGAATGTTCCCGCATCATGCTGGGGGTGTCCGGGCGGGTAGCCAGGAACTCCAGTGCAGTATTGGTAACACCGGTAGCGGAAGCATAAGCTTCCAGCGAACCATGTGCACCCGTACCAGAATGATAGCGTCCACCCGGAATCACGATACAGTGGCCCAGTTCACCTGCAAAACCATCATGTCCGTAAATCAGTTGTCCGTTGGCAACAATACCGCTACCTACACCTGTACCCAGGGTAATCACGATAAAGTCTTTCATTCCCCTGGCAGCGCCGTAAATCAGCTCTCCCAGTGCGGCCGCATTGGCATCGTTGGTCAGCACGGTAGGCAAACCAAATTTCTGCTCCAGCAAACTGGCTAAAGGTACTACCCCTTTCCAGCGCAGATTAGGCGCATATTCAATATTGCCGGTGTAGTAGTTGCCGTTAGGCGCACCTACACCGATGCCTTTTATGTTTTCGATACCACCTGCCTGTTCAATGAGGGCAGACAAGTGTTGATGTAATTCATCGAGAAAGCCAGTTACATCTTCATGCTGGTTGGTCAACATACGACCATCACATAAAATATTACCTCTGCGATCTACAATTCCGAATTTGGTGTTTGTGCCTCCAATATCAATGCCCACCGCTAACTGCTGACTCATAATCAATTCCTTGAGATTTTAAAATGGTTTTAACTCTAAATGCGAAGAACGCGAGATAAGCAAAGCACAGCGCCGGAATAACGTAAGAGGCGTGAATACCAATGCTTGGAATATCTGCGAGACCACCCTGAACAGGAGGAATGAGAGATCCACCGAGGATCATCATTATCAGGAATGCAGAACCCTGGCCAGTATACTTGCCCAGACCTGCAATAGATAATGCGAAAATGCTAGGCCACATTACAGAGCAGAATAATCCGCCGCTGATGAATGCAAATGCTGCCAGCTGACCGGTGGAGAATAATCCGATCAGGATAGAACCAACACCCAGCAGACCGAAGATCATCAGGGTTTTGGCAGGTTTATCCTGTCCGGCAAAGAAGCCAATGATCTGCACCACTATACAGATAGCATATGGATATAACACTGTGATGTCGTTGCCTTTAATGCTGTTAGCGCCGAGAATAACACCATAAGCAACAAARGGAACCACTACACAAAGAATATTACGCACTGATTTTGAGACATTGAAAACGCTGATAGCACCTGTCCAGCGACCAATCATCATGCTGCCCCAGAACAGGGAAACATAAGGATCCAGTTCGGATTCAGCCAGGCCTTTTGCGGTCAGGAAACCCGGATGTTTCAGCAATGCGCCGAGGTTACTGGCAACGGATACTTCCACCCCTACATAAATGAAGATAGCCAGCATACCGAGGATCAGCTGTGGATATTTCATGGCGCCCCAGCCTTCACTGTTACCGGCAGATGCCATTTTAGAGTAGAAGAGGATACCGACAATACCTACGATACCAGCGATAAACATAGGCAGTTCAAATTTCAGCACCAGACCCATGAGGATCAGGATGAACATGAAAGTGATACCCAGTAAGGATTTAGTTGCTTTAGGAGAAGACTCGAATGCTTCTGTATCCTGGCTTTCCGGCATTTTTACAAAAGCAAAAATGGCTGCTGCAATGAGGAACAGGGCAATCAGGAGGAAGTATAAAGTATTGATCTTACTGATATCAGTGCTAACATCACCCCCTTTAATATTACCGAACAGCAACATGCTCACGATAATGGGTCCGATAGTAGTACCGAAGGAGTTGATACCACCTGCCAGATTGAGACGGTGTGCGCCTTTGGCAGGGTCTCCCAGCAGAATAGCAAATGGGTTGGCAGCAGTTTGCTGCAGAGAAAATCCTAAGGCTACAATAAATAAGGCCATCAGGATCAGTGCAAAATAACCGAAAGTAACTGTTTGTTTATAGTCAGTATCTAATACTGTAACTACCTTTTCCAGGTTAGCTTTTGTGAAGATAGCCGCATATTGATGGTGCTCTTCATCTTTTGTAAAGCCGCCGGAAACCGCGGAAATTAACTGAGGATTGGTCGTGTACTTTTCAGCAGCATCATTGTTGTTGATTAACAGGGAGTAAGTATCAGGATCTTTCTCACGACGGATTTTCACCTGTCTGTCAGAAGTCTGCAGCTGTTGCTCTACCTGGAAACCGCTGATGTCAGCAATAGTTTCCTTAATAGGAACGATCTTTTCCTTATTTACGCATGGGATCATGATCACTGATCCCAGTACAGAGATCAATAAACCGTAAATAATACCCTTCTTATACCCGATCTTATTAAGGATATCTACTTTCCTTGCAGTAGAGGCCAGGTACAGAATCAGTGAACCTATGAAATAAGCACTGTAGAATGAGAAGTCAATCAGTTGAGACTCCAGTTGGGTAAGGTTAAAGTGAGATTTGCAGAAAGGGATAAAGATACTGTTGGACGCAGCCAAAAATCCCCAGAAAAAGAAAACCAGTATAAGCACGAAGAACGACGGATGGGTGCTTTGTGCGCTTTGTTTAGGTTGCTGAGTCATAAACGTGTTAAGTTACAGTGAAATTTTGCCGGATAAATGTATAAAGAATTTTTTAAAATTTTTTAAAAAGTAAAATTATTCTTGCATTTTAGTATTTAGGTAAAACGTTTTAGCAAAAATATTTGCGAAATATACACGAAATATAGGAGAAGTTTAATTATGTTCGTGCTTATCAAAAAAAATAATTCTGACAGCTTATGTCCAACCAAACAGTAACAATGAATCTCCCTCCTAAACAGGCAGGATACGCGCAGTCAATGGCTATTATAGGCATGTTGTTCTTCGTATTCGGCTTTGTTACCTGGCTCAACGGAACATTGATCCAGTTTTTCAGAATTGTGTGTGAGCTGAATGTGGCACAGGCACTGCTGGTAACCATGGCCTTTTTTATGGCCTATTTCTTCCTCTCTATTCCTTCTTCTTTTATCCTGAATAAAACGGGATTCAAAAACGGGATGGCCTTAGGACTCCTGATCATAGCTGTTGGTTCCCTGATCTTTATTCCTGCTGCCAACGCACGTAGCTTTGGTATTTTCCTGACAGGTTTGTTTGTACAGGGAGCCGGACTGGCCTTGCTGCAAACGGCTTCCAATCCGTACGCCAGTATTATTGGTCCCAAAGAAAGTGCTGCCAAGCGTATCAGTATTCTGGGGATCTGTAACAAAAGTGCGGGTGCACTGGCGCCATTGATCCTGAGCTCTATTGTATTGAAAGGTGCGGAAAAGCTGGAGGCAGATATTGCTGCCGCAGTGGATGCTACTCAGAAAAATGCTTTGCTCGATAGCCTGGCTTCCCGTGTAATCGCTCCTTACCTGGTCATTGCTATTATATTAGCTATTCTGGCGTTCCTGTTGAAACGTTCTTCTTTACCTGAAATAGATACTAATGCGGAAGATGCTTCCACGGCAGCAGCTACCCATGGTAAAACCAGCGTATTCCAGTTCCCTCAGCTGGTGCTGGGCGTGATTTGCATCTTTATGTACGTTGGTGTGGAAGTAATGGCAGGGGATGTGATCGGACAATATGGTACTTCATTGGGTATGAGCGTGGATGACAGCAAATATTTTACTTCTTTTACCCTGGTAGCCATGCTGGTAGGATATGTAATAGGTATTGCCACCATTCCGAAATACCTCAGTGGTAAAAAAGGTCTGCAGATCTCAGCGGTGCTGGGGGTGATATTTACCATAGCGGCCTATTTTAATACCGGCGCTTCTGCGGTAACCTTCATCGCTTTACTTGGACTTGCCAACGCGCTGATGTGGCCGGCCATTTTCCCAATGGCCATTGACGGCCTGGGTCGTTTTACAAAGATCGGCTCTGCCTTACTGGTAATGGGTATTGTGGGCGGCGGCGTATTGCCACAGGTATATGCCGGTATGTTTAACGAACACAGTATGTTTAACTTCCTTTACAGCAGCAGCATCGATTTCAGACATGCGTTCCTGTACTGCATGGTGCCCTGCTACCTGTATATCCTGTTTTATGCCCTGGTAGGAGACAAGATTGGAAAGAAATAATTCCTAATATATCCACTTAAAAAAAGGTTGTGCTGAATTTCAGCACAACCTTTTTTTTATTTCTAAATCATTTTTATATTTTTAGGTGTAAATTTTACGTTTAATTTTCTTTTAATGATACAGAAAACCAGGGAGCAGTTTATCCACTTATTTGAGAAAGAGCCACTGATGGTCGTTTCCCCCGGCAGAATCAATTTGATTGGTGAACACACAGATTATAATGATGGTTTTGTGTTGCCTGCGGCGATCGATAAAAAAATTGTATACGCCATTGCGCTCAACAATACGCAGCAATGTAATGCGCATGCCGTTTTCACCAACGAAACGGTGTCCTTTTCGCTGGCAGACGTTAAGCCTACCCCCGGATGGATCAACTACCTGATGGGCGTAGTGAATCAGCTGCAGGAGCGTGGTTTGCCGGTACAGGGCTTTGACTGTGTGATATCAGGCGATATTCCCGTAGGTGCAGGCATGTCTTCCTCTGCTGCGGTAGAGGGCGGACTGGTAGCGGCACTGGATCACCTCTTTGGCTATGGCCTGGATCGTATGCAGATGGCATTAATAGGTCAGAAGGCGGAGCACACCTTCCCTGGTGTAAAATGTGGTATCATGGACCAGTTTGCGAACCTGCATGGCAAAAAGGACCAGGTAATGCGCCTGGACTGCCGCAGTCTGGAGTTTGAGTATTTCCCGTTCAATTTCCCCGGCTATAAAGTAGTCCTGTGTAATTCTATGGTGCATCACTCGCTGGCCTCTTCCGAATACAATGTACGCCGTCAGCAATGTGAGGAAGGCGTTAAGTCTATTCAGACTAATCACCCTGCCGTTAAGTCGTTGCGGGATGCTGATATGAAGATGTTGAATGAAGTGCGGGATCAGATCTCCGCTAAAGTATATGACCGTTGTAATTACGTGATTGCAGAAATCCAGCGGGTACAGGATGCTACTAGCTTACTGAAGCAAGGCAACCTGCAGCAGTTTGGAGAACTGATGTATGCAACACATGAAGGACTGAGTAAACTCTATGAGGTAAGTGGCCCTGAGCTGGACTTCCTGGTATCTCTTGCCCGTCAGCGGGAAGAAGTAGCCGGCGCCCGCGTAATGGGAGGAGGTTTTGGTGGTTGTACCATCAACCTGGTGAAAGCAGAAAAGGTAACTGAATATGTAGCGTTTATAAAATCCCGGTACCAGGATCAATATGGTAAAGAACCGGAAGTATACGTAACGACCATTGAAGAAGGTGTAACGGTACAGCCATTAGCGGTTAGCTACTAACAGCAGTTAGCTATTAGCAGTTAGCCATTAGCAAAAATGCAGCGGAGATATTAGCGGAAAGTATTTTACTCTCTCCGCTTTTATCTCCGCTGTATTTACTAACAGCAGTTAGCTATTAGCAGTTAGCCATTAGCAAAAATGCAGCGGAGATATTAGCGGAAAGTATTTTACTCTCTCCGCTTTTATCTCCGCTGTATTTACTAACAGCAGTTAGCTATTAGCAGTTAGCC
>NZ_JBFTSK010000020.1:0-125397 GCF_056399985.1 Chitinophaga sp. 01L420 | reverse complement strand
TGGCCGGACTGCGTTGCACAAATTTGCCCCAGGTAAGATTATCTTTTCCGGGTTTCTGTGCAATAGCCCTTTCAATGGCATAACGGGCGCTGGTTTCCACCACCCATTCGAAATGTTCGGCGCCTATGGAATGAAGATCTGCATCAGGAGCGGGATTGCAGAAATCAATGGCATAGGGGACTTCACTGCGTACCGCCATTTCCACGGTATTAAAATCGTAGCCAAGATGTTGGTTGAGTGCAAGCACCTGTTCTGTGATTTGTGCGAGCAGAGCAGGGCTGGCCTCATAATTAGCCTCGTAACGCAGGTGAGACGGTTGTTTGGGATTATAAGGCATAATGCGTACTTCTCTGCCGCCAATGCAGAAGCAGCGGTAATACTGGCTGAAATCAATTTCTTCCTGCAGCATCATGACCAGTTGCCCGGTTTCGCTGTGTTTATGGAAAAAGTCGTCTTTATCCTCCACCCGGTATACATGTTTCCAGCCACCACCAGCATAAGGTTTCATGTAAGCGGGAAAGCTCACATAATCGAAAATGCTGTTCCAGTCGAATGGATAAATCAGGTTACGGAATGATTTGTCGGTGGTTTCGTCCGGTAACTTATAGGAGGGGAGCAGTACGGTGTTAGGCACATGAATGCCTATTTTATCTGCCAGTGCATTATTAAAAAACTTGTCATCCGCACTCCACCAGAAAGGGTTGTTGATCACGGCGGTTCCGGCAGCCGCCGCATTTTTCAAATAAGCCCGGTAAAAGGGAACATCCTGGGAGATACGGTCTACTATCACGGCATAACCGGAGTCTGCGCCCTGCATCACTTTATCGATGGTCACAAATTCGGCAAAGATGCCGGGAGGATTGATCCGGTTTACGCGATCTACAAATGCCTGCGGAAAAGTGTTTTCCTGTCCAAAGAGAATACCTATTTTTTTCATACAGTACTTACTTAATAAGTGATAGATAATGCGGCAGCATTTCCCGCCATACCGGCCAGTCATGCGTCGTTTGGGGCCGTATATCCAACCAGTGAGATATTTTTTTAGCTGCCAGTAATCCTGACAGCTGTTCGTTTTGCGGTCTTGTTACATCCCGGTCTGCTACGCCCAGCACAATGCCCATGCGCCACAGATCGGCATGCTGATTATCCGGCACATAGTCTGACGGATTGTTAAAGTATACATTGTCATCATAATATCCGTCTACACGGGCTTTGATGTCAAATACCCCACTCAGGCTAAACAAATAAGATACCTTTTCAGGATGACGGAAGGCAAAGTTAGCGGCATGATATCCTCCAAAGCTGCAGCCCGCGGCGACTATCCGTTCCCGGCCGGTTTCGGCTTCCATGCGGGGAAGTATTTCTTCCATCAGCAATTTGTCATAACAGGTATGATTATACGCTCTTTGTTCGGGAGTAATCTGTTTGTTGTACCAGCTGAGAGCGTCAATACTGTCGGGGCAATATACCTTGATCCTGCCTTCATCAATAAACCAGCGGATCGCCTCAATAAGGCCAAAGTCTTTGCTTTCATAGTAGCGTCCCATGGAGGTGGGAAACAGGAGTAACGGATATCCGCTGTCGCCGAATACCAACATCTCAAATTCCTTTCCCAGGTTGGGAGAATGCCATTTCAAATAGTTTTCGGTCACGGGAAGCATTTAGATAAATTTAAAAAAGATTATTGGTTTATTGGTAAATTGTTAGGGTGCAAACACGTCAACATTATATCAATTCTTCGTATCTGCAGCGGGAAGTGGTGCTGGATACTTATTTCAGGGGGGAGTCTCCTTCGGTGCTGTTGCTGGTGAATGACGGGCAGGAACTTTCCGGGTTATTACCGGAACTTCCGCCGGCGGTACTGGTCGCGGGTATTCATGCCGGTGTGCATCGCAGGTCAGAATACGGTACGGCAGGAGTGCTGGATCATCAGGGGCAGGGTGGACAAGCAGAGAATTATACCCGCTTTATTATCCGGGAGCTGCTACCGTTCCTGGAACAACAGTATCCGGGTATGCAGATCAAACAACGTGCATTTGCGGGGTTTTCCCTGGGGGGATTGTCTGCCCTGGACATTGCCTGGCATTATCCGGACCTTTTCCAGCTGGCCGGCGTCTTTTCCGGTGCATTGTGGTGGCGTAGTAAGCCGCTCGGTGACGGGTACCTGGATGATAAGGACCGTATTATGCATCAACTGATCCGTAAAGGAAGTTATCATCGGGGGCAGCAGTTTTTTTTTGAATGTGGTACTGCGGATGAAACGGCCGACAGGAATCACAATGGCGTAATCGACAGTATCGATGATACCCGGGATCTGATAAAGGAGTTGCTGCTAAAGGGGTATAAGCCGGATAAGGATATCTTTTACCTGGAGATTCCAGGTGGCCGGCATGATGTGGCCACCTGGAAAACTGCCATGAATATATTTTTACAATTGCCTTTCTTCTACTAATAATTAACGACAACGCCTATATTAAAAGCGGCGCCTCTTCCTTTGGCATACTGATTCGGAATCATGAACCACTGTGCACGTGCAGGGAAGTAATCTTCGTTGAAAAGATTTTCGATACCTAATGTCAGCATAGTATGTGGGGTAACCTTGTAATTGGCATTGAAGTTCACCAGGTTATATGCTTTTACCCGGCCTTCGTTGCCATTGTAMAGGCCATTGGCTTTCTTTTCAAAGCGGTTCCGGCCATTTATGCCCATGTACTGCAATCTTACTTCCAGGTCTTTCAGCGGGCGGTAATTGACGCTGGCTGTCATTTTAGGCGGTGCAATCCTTCTGCCATTCAGGTACACATTATAGCTGCCACCCGTTTTAGCGGTATCTGATTTCCCTTCTACATAGCTGTAGCTGGCGCTGATATCAAGATGGTGTAATACCTGGTAAGTAATGGCAGCTTCAACACCGTATATGCGTTCAGGTGTTCTGCTCACATTAAATAAACCGGTGTTGGCGTCAAAGATCATATCTGCGYCCAGCTTGGAGGTGCTGATAAAACCACTGAGTTCAAAACGGAATTTTTTGTGTTCGCTCACAAAGCCCAGTTCGTAATTATTCACCAAAACAGCTTCTGTATTGATCTTTTTCAGGTCATTTACTTTTGAATCACGCAGTGCAAGGCCTACATCAGACACAGAAAACCCCTGTGAAAAGCTGAAGTAAGGCATGAAAGCCGGCAGGCGGTTATAACGGATCCCGGCATTAAATAAGGTAGCGGTATAGTCGAGGTCTCCACCTTTTACGCGGATACTGGGAGGAAGTGTGCCATCGGCATTTGTCAGCGGCAGGGTGTTGTAGTCATCAACACTTACATGCACTTTTTCCACTCTCACACCTGCTTTCAGGATCAGGTTTTGCCAGAGATACCACTGTGTTTCTGCAAAAGGCGCATAGTTCAGCATATTCATTTCCGGTACCCAAACACGGCCGTCTACCAGTGGCTGGGAGGTCACATCATTCAGCAGATCGGCGCCATACGAAAGGGTTCCGTTAAAATTATATTTGTTGGACACCGGTGAATTCAACATCAGGCGTAATCCCTTTTTCTTGTCCAGTGTATGTGATTGTCCATCGCTGCCTGCAAAGCGGCCAAAGGATACATAAAAGATATCATCCCTGGATTCGTAGTAGGCATCGGCACTGAGAGAGGTGCCACCAATGAGACTATCTGCCTGGTACTCGAGGTGCAGGTTGTGATTGCCCCTGGAGCCGGTAGATACCCCGGCAGGTTTTCCTAATACTCCTGAAGAAGGAATGCCTTTGAGAATATCTCCGTTCACTACGTTGTAGTTGGAGTTTTGCTGGCTGCGGTAGTAGTTGTACATCAGCTGTAAGCGCTGACGGGTATTTACCTGGTACCCGATTTTGGCAAAAGCATTGTAGCTGTCTGTTTCACCCAGGCTGTAGTTGGGCCCTACCAGTTTGCCTTTGGCATCTTTATATTCCCCGGTTTCTTCGGCTACACCACTTACGATGTAATCGAATTTTTTATATTTTCCCTGTAGCATCTGGCTCACGCGACCGCCTACACTGTTTTTCAGGCTGGTGAGGGAACCAGTGGTATTGATCATGGTTCTGCCGGACAGCGCCTTGTCTTCTTTAGGGGTAGCGGTAATATAGTTGATCAGGCCACCGGTAGCACCGTTGCCATATATGGCGGTAGCGCCTTTCAGCACATCTACTCTTTCCAGCACGCCCGGATCAATAGAGCGCATGTCTACCTCTCCGTTGCGGAGTGGGGTGGATTGAGGGATTCCGTCAATCATGATCAGTACAGGGCGCCCGCGGAGCGTTTGGCCTACGTTGCTGTTGGTTTGTGTTCCTGGCGCCAGTCCGGGTACTTCCCTGGCCAGGATATCTGTTACATCGGTATTTATCCGCAGGTCGTTTTCCAGTGTTCTTTTGGTAATAACTGTTACGGAAGATGGAACATTATCCAGTGTCACCGGCTTCCTGCTGGCAGACACCACTATTTCACCGAGTACTTTTTGATCAGCAGCCTTAGTGGGCAGGGTATCTTTTTTATTTTCGTTGGTTGTTTTTCGTTGCGCCATTAATGGTGCGGTAATACTACATCCGGAGAAGAGCAGTAGGAATAATCGTTTGTTAAGTGTGTGCATAGCCGTGATTGCCGTCGTTTAAATAAGATAATGTGCTCAGATGATGTTGCTGTATGGTATATCCGTTTGATTTGTGGGGAGCAAAATTAGGCAAAAGCATGCCGTTGCGTTTACGCAATCCGGAAAATTTTGGATAGGAAGGGAAGCGTGGAGTGTGGATAAAATAAAAAACAGGCACTCTAAAGCAATAAAAATCCAATATATATTGGTAGACAGGTTCACTTTGAATACTTTTATGCCTTCACAATATTGTGGTGCGATACCTATGAGTTAGATTGGAATGAAAACTTTAAGCGTCGCCATAAAAAACCTATAACTGATTACAAAAAAAAAGTATGTTAATCATCAATAATTATCAGGAGTATCAATCGTATGTAGGTTTGCAATTAGGCGTGTCCGAATGGCATAAAATTGACCAGCAGCAGATTGATAAATTTGCGGACGCCACTTTAGATCATCAATGGATTCATGTGGACAAGGAAAAAGCGGAGAATGAAGGTCCATTTAAAGCCACCATCGCACACGGATATTTAACCTTATCCTTAATTCCATATTTATGGAAGCAGATTGCAGATGTTCGTAATATTAAAATGGAAATCAACTATGGGATTGAATCATTTAAATTCGGACAGGCAGTAGTGGTAGATAGTGAGGTTCAACTGGGGGCTAAACTGAATTCCATCACCAATTTAAGAGGAACAACCAAAGTGGTGATTGAAGCCACGCTGAGGATTAAAGATCAGCCTAAACCTGCCTACACAGGCAATGTGGTGTTCCTATATCATTTTATTTAACCCTCTTCAGCGCTACCATGAGCAAGGCCAGGATTAGTTTGGACGCTTGCCCACCCAGCGCAGCCAGAGGGACGAATGGAGGTGGCGTATGGATTACCGTACGCCATCTTCCTGATTGTTTCCGGTTCAAATGGACCCGGAAGAGCCACTCATATTCACCACCTTATCATGATACCGTTTTTCCCAGTTTATTGTGGGGACAGATAATAGATCACCACTTCCACCCGCCTGTTTTTCCGCCTGCCTGTTACCGTTTTATTATCCGCTACCGGCATAGACTCGCCCATTCCGTTTACTGCCGTGATGTTACTAGTTGGCTTTTTGTTCCGGATATAATCTGACACCGTAAATGCGCGGCRCATGGATAATTCCTGGTTGTAAATGTTGGTGCCGGTATTATCGGTATGCCCTGTAACGGTCAGGGATATATGATCACCGACTGGGATTTTATCGATAAGACTATCCAGTGTGTGGGTCATTCTATCTTCCAGTTGATGGCTGTCTACCCGGAAAAGCAGGTCTGGTATCAGCAAGGTATCTGTTCGTGTAACTGCTACGGTTACTTCTTCCGAAGGCTGACAATTAATCACTTCTACTCTTTCGCTGGAATCACCGTCTGCAGTGAATTTTCCTACGCCGGTAACGATGAAGTCATCGAAGCTAAACCCTTTTTTATACACCATGTAGCTGGCCACTGCCTGTGCACGGTCCTGCGCCATTACCTGGTTATATTTTTCACTGGCATTTTTAAACACATAGCCAGTGAGTTTAATTTTATGACGTAATACGCTGCCGGATGGCTTTAGTGCGCTTTCAAGCTGACCTGCGTAAGAGGGGTTGATATTTTTACTTTTTGGTAAGAAGAAATCAGATTTCAACAGCAGGGTATCACAGGATCCGGGTTTATAAAAAACGGTTTGAAGCTTTGGCGTCTTCACGGGCTCCAGGTCCTGCAGATCTTTGTCTGGTGAAATAAAATGATGCCGGTCGTGCAGCGCGTACAACTTCGCAGCAGTTTCTTTAGTGTTTGCACAAACATTACCAGATAATGGTACCAGCGACACGCTGTCTATATTCAGATAAAATGTTTCATTTTTTGAGTAATGGGCCAGCGAGGAGTCAAAGTTGCCGATGATCATGTATTTCGCATTGGCTTCGGCTACAAATGTTTTTTCCAGCACCGTCCATTTTTTTTCCGGATGTTTATCGGAGTCTCTGTTGAAGTACAGGGTGGCGGGTTGCGCCAGTGGTCTGGGTGTCCAGCGGTATACCGGCACCGAGTCAAATAATACACCTGGCAGGGGATAGGGGCGGTCTTCTTCCATGAGGGTGTACAACTTCAGTTGATAACGTTGCCCTTTGTGCAAGGGGCAAAGCAATTGTGTTTCGCTGTAGGAGCGGAAGTTTGGATCAATGCTGGTATAAAGGGTGATGGTGATGTAGCGGTTTCCCTTGACCTGAGTATACATGATTTTACTGGTATTGGGCGCTACTGATTCCCAGGCGCTGGGTGCACAGGGGTAATTATATTCTGTACAAATATTAACGTCTGAAAAACCGGGATTGGCCACTATATTCTGTGCATGAATGCTGTGTAGGGGAAGCAGGAAAACAAGGAACAGGATAAGATGGCGCAAGGGTAAAGGATTTGGGGTATAACGGGAATGGATAAGCGTTTATTGTAAAAAGGAAAGGCCCCCGTGTATCACGGAGGCCTTTCCTTTTATAAAGATCTATTGCTTTTAGAAGCTGTAGCGAAGACCGAGTTGTCCTCTCCAACGAGCCGTGAAGTTGTTGATGAAGTATGGTTTTTCATCACCAAAACCATTAACCTCTCTTCTTCTGTCATATTGGAAAACTGCGTTGCCGGAAACGGTATCGAATTTTCTGAATGTGAGTGGTGTAGAGGCGTTGTTGGCAATGAAGTATGTTCTGCCCCAATCTTTGTTCAGCAGGTTACCTACGTTCAGGATATCGAAAGTGATTTCCACTTTATGATTTTTATAAATAGGCAGCACCTGCGCTATTTTAAAGTCAAAGATATTTTCGAACGGAGTGCGGCTTGCATTCTTTTTGGCATTTTCACCACGGTGCTTGCTAAGGTAGCCGTCGCTGTTGATCAGGCGTTCCAGGTCAGCTCTTTGTTCATCCGGAGTGCGGGAGTAGGTCACATTACCTTTGGAATCTTTTTGAGAGATCAGATCGAAGGTCATAGCAGTTACTTCTGCTGCCTTAGGAATGTAGATCAGGTCATTGTTACCACTGGCGTTTAAGTCATCACCGGTAGGATCAACGGTGTTAAAGTATACCCATGAGTAAGGAATACCGGATTGACCATTATAGAACAGGGTTAATGTGGTACGGAATTTATCTTCTTTACCATATTTGAAGGTTTTGGAAACTACCGCCAGTACCCGGCTACCCATGCTATAGTTGGAGCGGGCCAATTCCAGGTTGTTCAAACCGTTGATGTTTGGTCCGAAGCGCCAGTTGGAGCCAGCTGTAGAAGAGGTACCATCGTTAATCGCATAAGAATCACCGTAAGAATAACCAACTTTCATGAACAGGCCGTTGCTTGTTTGTTTGGTCAATTCACCAGAGATGTTATAAGTATAACCTTCGTTGGTATTTTTCAACAGGAGGATCTGGTTGCCCCAGTTTTTGTTTTTCTTTACCCATGTTGGTCTTTTAATACCACCGCCTAAAGAAACGCTGTCGTTAGATTGAATAACGTTCAGATTTTCCCAGATAGCGTTGTTGAGCGTTTTGGTGAAGTTACCTTCTAAGGTAGCGCTCATTCCCCATGGCAGTTTTCTTTCCACCGCCAGGTTGGTTTTAAACATCTGCGGGAATTTGAAATCCTTATCAGTCAGGTTGATGTTGGAAGGGCTGGTTCCTACATTAGCACCCATTGCTGTGAGATTGGCGGCAGAATATTGTCCGTAGAAAGGACTATTTGCATCGTAGTTGAAACGGAAGCTGTTTGGCAGGCCGGCACCGCTCAAGCTCACATTGGTATAAACGTTACCGGTATTTCCATACTGGTTGGAGATCCATACAAATGGTACGCGGCCGGTAAAAATACCAAGACCACCACGGATGGTAGTCATCCCGTCGTTAGTAACATCCCAGCTAAAACCAACGCGCGGAGCGATCAGTGGTCTTGATTTTGGAATGGTAGTAGTGGAATAACCTGTAAAGCTAGGATCTTTGGAGAATGCAACGTTATCCGGAGGTGTAGTCGGGAAGATAGGAATGTCTACTCTTACACCGTAGGTCAGTGTGAAGTTTTTCCTGATATTCCATTCATCCTGTGCATAGATACCGATCTGGGCTGCTTTGAACCCGATACCATCCCGGAGGGTAGTATCTGCTGTGTTATAGTTGATCTGGTATTGTCTTGGTTTCAGGTTGTTAATGAAACCGTTAATGGAATCATACGTGTAAGAACCGAAAGCCCCCTGGATAAAGGTGTTTTTGATCTTGTAGATTTCAGCATTGGCACCTACAGTGATGGTATGTTTACCTTTGTACATGGTCAGGTTGTCTGTAATTGTCCAGATACTCTGATCCAATGCGTTGGCTGTAGAGGAAAATTCACTACCCAGGTTGATGGTGCGTCCGTTATCATTAATGGTAACAGTAGGGAACGGTTGCCCCTGGTAGTTCCTTCTGTCTTTCACATTGTTATAACCGATCCTGAGCTCATTACTCAACTTGTTAGAGAAGTTGGAGTTCAACTCAATAACGCTGGAATTGCTTTTTGAAGGGAAGGTATAATAGTTGTTTGCAAAAGCGGCAGAGCTGTTAGTTCTGCTGTAGATCAGATCGCTCGCATTCAGGTAATTATGACGTATAGTCAGCTTGTGAATGGCATTGATATTCCAGTCAATACGGCCAAAGAGGGTAGTAGCTGGTTTATCGCGTTCCTGATCAGTGTAGCTTCCCAGATCTACCTTATATTTATTTGCAACATAGTCATAAATACTTTTCAGTTCATCGGTAGTTACGTTGGAAGATCCGGTTGCAGGATTGAAATCCACCGGATTATTCCTGACAGATCTTTCTGCGTTTACAAAGAAGAACAGTTTGTTTTTTATGATTGGTCCACCCAGGGAGGCACCGAATGTTTTATTGGTGAAATCGCCGTACTTTGCACGGGTTGAATCCGGAGCCTTACCCACGAGGGATTGTCCCTGGTAGTAGAAATAGGCAGCACCGTGAAACTCGTTTGTTCCGCTTTTGGTAATGGCGTTGATACCACCGCCTGTAAAACCGCTCTGTTTAACGTCGTAAGGATTCAGTACAATCTGTAACTGATCAATAGTTTCTATAGAAATAGGGTTGGCTCCTGCCTGGCCACCATTGGTACCGGAGGCAGATAAGCCGAAAACGTCGTTGGTTACAGCACCATCAACTGCAAATTGGTTGTACTTATTGCTCTGGCCTCCGAAGGAAATACCCATGGGGGAGCCATCTTTACCATTGGTAGAAACAGATGCCTGTGGGCTCAGTCTGGCAAAGTCCTGTACGCTTCTGTTCACCGTAGGGAGGTTATTGAGCTGAGTACGGGAAATGTTCAGTGCAGTACCACCATTACCTTTGGTAGTGTTTTTGGTAGCTGTAATGCTGATTTCTTTCAGGCTGGTAGAACCTTCAGACAGCTTCACATTGATTTTCAACGGCTCACCCAGTTTCAGGAAGATGTCGTTGTAGGTTTCGGTACTGAAGCTGATAAAAGAAATTTCTACTTTGTACGGTCCGCCAACACGCATGTTGGGAATGGTGAACTCACCACCGTTACGGGTGGTTGTTCCATAAATTGTTCCAGTAGGTGTGTGGGTGGCTTTTACAGTGGCCCCAATGAGAGGCTGGCCTTTTGAGTCAGTTACTACGCCGGAGATGCTGCTGGTGGTAACCTGCGCATAGGTAACAAAAACCGTGAGTAACAATGAAAGTGTAAAGAGTAATTTTTTAAACCCCATAAAGCAAAGATGTTGTTGTTTCAGCCGCAAAGTTGCTTAATTTTCCTGGCATAATTTTAACTTCAAATTAACAAATTGTTAAGTAGACTGTGGATAACTTGGAGGGTCAGGGAAATATTGGATGACATCTAGCTGAACGCCTATAAACAGTAGGATTTTTCAAGATTTTCCTTAAAAATTATAATTTTTCAAATAGGTGATATTAATAATGAGTCAAACCTATAACCACAGTGAACTTTATGGGGTTTAAAATGTATAAATACTAACAATAGTGTTTAAAATTATTATATGTTAAAACCGACCTGTGTAATTAACATATCTGCAACGTTTTTTTAACTAAAATTCAACCACCTTCCCCCTCATCTTTTCACATGTATATGTCGTAACTTTGCGCAATTCAACATTACTGACCCGGAGGGAATAAAATATGTTAGATAAAATAGAAGCAGCAATAGAAGATATAAAAAACGGTAAACTGGTGATCGTAGTCGATGACGAGGACCGTGAAAATGAAGGTGATTTTATAACGGCAGCACGCAACGTAACACCAGAAATCATCAACTTTATGAGTACCCATGGTCGTGGGCTGATCTGCGCACCACTGGTAGAAGAACGTTGCGAAGAGCTGGGACTGGAACTCATGGTCCGCGACAATACCGCTCTGCATCAAACCCCCTTTACTGTTTCGGTAGACTTGCTGGGACATGGCTGTACAACAGGCATCTCCGCGCATGACAGGGCTAAAACAATACAGGCGCTGATTGATCCTACCACCAAACCGGAACACCTGGGTAAACCCGGCCATATATTTCCGCTGAAAGCGAAAACCGGGGGCGTTTTACGCCGCTCCGGACATACAGAAGCCACTATCGACCTGGCCAGACTGGCAGGATTTGAACCTGCTGGCGTGCTGGTGGAAATAATGAATGAAGATGGTTCCATGGCCCGTTTACCGCAACTGCGTGAAATAGCCACCAGGTTCGATCTCAAACTCATCTCCATCAAAGACCTCATCGCTTATCTGCTCAGCACCGAAACGCTGATTGAAGAAGGGGTGAAAGTACAAATGCCTACCAAATACGGCAATTTTGAGCTGATCGCCTTTAAACAGATCAATTCCGGTGAAATTCACATGGCATTGAAGAAAGGTGATTGGAAAAAAGATGAGCCTGTACTGGTACGTGTGCACTCCTCTTGTGTAACCGGAGATATACTTCACTCTTTACGCTGTGATTGTGGTGAACAATTACATGCCGCCATGCAAATGGTAGAGAAAGAAGGGAAAGGACTCATATTATATATGAACCAGGAAGGCAGAGGAATAGGCCTTATGAATAAACTGAAAGCCTATAAACTGCAGGAAGAAGGAATGGATACGGTGGAAGCTAACCTGGAACTGGGCTTTAAAATGGACGAACGCGACTACGGCGTAGGCGCACAAATCCTCCGTCAGCTGGGTATCAGTAAATTACGCCTGATCACCAACAACCCGCGTAAACGCGCCGGTTTAAGTGGATATGGTCTGGAAGTAGTGGAAAATGTGGCGATTGAAATCAATCCCAACCCACACAACGAGACTTATCTGAAAACAAAAAGAGATAAATTAGGGCATGAAATCCTGAAAGGATAAATGTGACGGTTCATTAGGGAGCCGCGTGTAAGTTCGCAGGAGTTCGAAAGATATCTGCAACTCAATTAAACCACACAGAGGAGCAACGCTTGTTTTACAGGTCTTGCTCCTTTGCTGTTTGTTGTCGTCTTTATTTTGTAGTAGCGGTATCTGCTTTTACTTTCGCGGCATCTTCCTGTTCCTGTTTCAAGGCCGCCGCTTTACGCAAAGAATCCATGAGTGGTGTGCGGGACCGGCGGCTGCCACCAAACAACTCGCTGAACCGGTTGTATTCCCTGATATAGGAAATGCCCACACCGGATTTCGTACGGTTGCTGAGGTTATATACATCGTAGTCCGTTTTGCTGAATGCATTGATACGGAAACGACCATCTGGCGTCAACAGATATTCAATGCGGAAGTCGCCCGCAAAACGATTGGTATTGGCGGAAGTAGCGGTTTTCCCCCAATCGTAATCGCCGCCGGCATACAACCGGAAACGGTTATTAAACAGGTTGCTCGTAATACCCGCACTCACCTGGTTGCGGTCAACGGAAGAATTGTCCAATGGTCCGCCCACATTATAAGCCCGGTAGTTTACATTCACGCCTATTCCACTTCCTTTGAGCAGTGCCCCGGTAATATTATTAAGGATGGCCTGTGCCTGTGCAGACAGGGCCTGGCCCACACTATTCTTCCCGGTAATACCTACGTTGGCTGCAGCCGTGGAGGTAGCATCATCCGGAAGGAACTGGTTAGAGAACAGGAGACCCCATACCTGGAATAATGCTTTATTCTGATCGTTGTTAATTTCTTTCAGGTGAGCCGCCACACCACTTTCATACGCCAGACTACCTACTTCCGGTAATTCAATGGAATAGGTGATGTCTGGTTTCAGCAGGGCGCCCCGCAGATTAATGAGTACATCTACTTTTTCTGTGCGGGTGGCCAGTTTATCGTTGGCGGCACTGGTACCCTGGCCTACAAGGTTGTACAGACTTACCTTAGGCAGGGAGTATTTGGCCATAATATTTACCCTGGCCTCCGATGGATCTCCATTCCAGGTAATGGTACTGTTTTTTTCTATATCAAATTTCCAGCTGGTTAAACGCTGGAAGTTAAAGTTATAGGAACCATTATTGATTTCGTAGTTACCAAACATGGTAAAATCACCTTCGGTGTTTACTGTAATCTGGAGGTTACCAGTACCATTGGCAGAAATAATATCACCGGTGGTGGCATCGAGGATCACATCTATCTGTGCATCCGGATTGGCCGCAATGTCCAGTTTTACTGTTAGTTTAGTATTGTCTTTCTTCTTTTTCTTTTCTACTATTTCTTTACCATATGTCTTGAAGGTGATATAGTCGTACTTTCCTATGTCCTTACTGTCGGACATAGGCAGGTAAAAGTGTGTGCCCTTGATAGGACGGGCCAGGATATGCATCTGCATATCATTCAGCGGGCCGGAAAAATACACTTTACCATCAGCGATCACATCTCCATAAAACAGGTCATTATCGGCAGCGCTGGTGTTGAGAAACAGAAATCCTCTGCCGGTTACATCAAAATCGAAATTAAGTTTATCAAAGTGGTCGTGGCTGATATAGCCGCTGGCCGTGCCTTTGGTGTTGTACTTATCTATGAGCACGAAGTTGCCGAATTCAATCAGGTTATCATCCACATTTACATTCAGCTTTGGAATCCTGTAATGGGTGCCTAAATAATCAACCGTAACCCCCACGGTATCCAGTGTGAGCGTACCTTTCACAGAAGGGATGCTGGTAGTACCACTGACATTCAGGTTGCCGGCAACGGTCCCCGTGAGTTGGGAAACATACCCCGCGAGGTATTTATTTAATAAACTGATGGAGGTACCATTGAGCTTGATGTTAGCATCTATATCGTGGTTGCTGGCCGATAACCCTACTTTACCCTGCGCCAGGAAAGCTTTGCCTTCATTATCTGACTGGATATTAAAAGTAGCGGTGCCGGTTTGATGATGGTAGGTGCCATCTACATTTAAGATACCGATAGAATCGTTGTCAATACGCAGTTCCCGTGTTCTCAATGCGGTGTTGATATCCAGGTTTTGTGTAGGATCCGCAATATTGATGGTGCCATCTGTAATACCTTCTATACGGGTAGTAATGAGCTGAGACGGAATCACATCGGCCAGGTTAAGGTTTTTGAGTGTAACAATAAACTTGGACTCATCCGGATTATACTCATTGGTCTCTATAGTAATACTCTGATCGTTGCGGGTGACACGGAGGTTTTTTACCGTCAGAAAATGTTTGCTCCAGTAGATTTCATTACCGGGGGTAACATTCCATTGCCGCTCGTTTACGGTGAATGCACTGTTGAGGAAATTTATCTTCAGGCCTTCCGGTACCGTAATGATGCGGGCATAAAAACCATCCAGGGAAGAGGTATCTTCCGCTGCCAGATCCACTTTTACAAAAGACGTATCATGCCCGGAACTGGCTATTATCAACGGATTTTCGAGCATCACATTTTTACCTGACAGCACTTTGCCAATACTGGTGCTGATATTGACTTTATTAAAATTACCTTCTCCCTTTACCTGTAAATCCTGTACATGATAACCAAGATAGCCGGCTTCGGGTATGTTGATGTTTAATACCAGGTTGCCGCCATTCATGGTATTCAGGGCACCGTTTACTTTACTTTCATTAAAGCCGGAAAACTGATTGGTAAAGCCTTTCAGCAGCTTATCCACTTCTCCCAGGTTAAAGGCAAAAGTGAAGTCCTGGTTGATGCTGATATTTTGCGGTGGACTGAAATAACTGGGATAATATTTATACAGCAACAAGTGAAATGCGTCCGGCAGTTGCAGGAAGCTATATTGTCCTTTTACATAGCCGCTGATTTCACTACCTGCAAATTCCAGTACTTTCTGATTATCTACCAGGTGAGACGATACATTCAGGGAGTCGAACTCAAGGCGGCGGTTATCTTTGAATGCAGACACTTCATACATCCTGGCAACACCATCGAAGTTATCAATGTTGCTACCGGCGAAATTAAGATCTACTTTGGCCTGCAGGGTAACGGAATCTTCGGTGATATGTAATGCCTTCAGATCACTTTTGCGGACGTCCGCATTGAAATTGAATACCGGCAATGCTTCATTGAAATCAATGGTGCCGGCAAAATCCATATCCAGGTTGGGATCATTGGCGGTGAGGGAGCCATTAAAAAACTTACGGCTCATTTCACCTTTTGTTTTGATGTTCTGATAGTTATATCCAAAAAGGGCAATCTCCTGTACATTGGCATCTACGCTGGCTTTCAGCGTTTTAAAGTTGAAGCCGGCGCCATCTACTTTAGCATCCAGGGAAATCGTAGAGAGGTTGGCGTTATCAAAAAGACTTCCAATATCAAACTTAACGGCTGTTAAGCTCCCGGAGTATACAGGAACATCCCGGCTGGTTTTAAAGTTCAGATCGGAGTTCAGTTTACCCAGATTAGTCTGGAACTGACCATAGGCAACAAAGTCATTAATGAAACCGGTATAACTGCCCTGGAAGCGGATGGCAGAGAGGCGATCTATCCGGACAGTATTGACTACATCTTTTACAATGGGCATGATCTGCATCACATCTTTCCCGGTGGTCACCAGTTCATCGGCATGGAAGTCGATGAATGTTTCGTAGATATCCGGCAATCCGCGCATTTCGAGACTTCCTTTCAGGCGGGTGGTATTGCCTGCTTCCAGTTCTATTTCAGATGCTTTCAGGTTGCTGACAGGGCCACGGGCCTTCCCGTTGAGGGTGATTTCTTTTTTCCAGGAGGAGAGCGGTGGTGCAAAAAAAGCGATATCGTCTGATGACAGTTTACAGTTTTTAAAGCTGGCCTGCATAAACACATCATTGATATAATCGCTCATATCGCTGATATCACTGTATTGCATGGTGAAATAGTCTCCGATATGGCTGCGGTTTGTTTCCAGGTCCAGTTGAGAAAATTCCATTTCCACCGGCGACATCTTAAACCGGCTGCTGAGTTTTTTCACTTCGAAGCCGCTGCGCTCTTTGGTGCTCATAGTAAGATCGCCGATCACACTGTCTTTCACCAGGCTGGTATTGGTGAGCGACAGGTTGATGTTATTGAACCGGATATGATGTGGTGCAAAATATCCTGGTTCTATTTCCGTACTGTCGTCCGGGTTATCCACACCGAAAGTGCCATTTTTTATATTAATTTCTTTTACAATAAGTTTCCAGTTGGCATTATTCCATCGCAGTTGTTGCAGTTTGCCGGTATCGGGCACGGGGCCGCCGGAGGAGGCGGAATGCCTTCTGTGGCGGAGTGGCGAGGAGGCATAGCTGCTGATAATGAAATTAGGATTTGTGAGGGTCAGCTCCTGGATATCAATATTATGTTTCTGGAGGTCCAGGTTTTTAGCATCCAGGTAGATGCGTTTGGCAGATGCCCGCATATCTTCACCTACCCAGGCATCTACCTGGTTTAGCTGAATGTTTTTAAGATCAATTTTTTTCAGGTCCAGTGAAATGCCCTGGGAAGGGGTTTGGCTGGTATCGGGTGTGGAAGAGAAGGCCTCTTCGATGAAATGATAGTTCCAGACAGAATCCTTGCGGGACCGCAGCAGGTTGACCTGCGCATTTTCAAGCCCTATAAATTTGAGGATGGGTTTATCCTGGAAGAAGAACCAGTCGGTAATGCGTACCTGTAATTTGCCTGCATATAATAGTGTGTCGCGGTGTTGGTCTTCTATCAGGGCGCCTTCCATTTGCATACTGTTAAACAACTGAAAGCTTACGCGGTCAATCTGCACCCGTGTTTTCAGCCGGTCCGACAGCCGGCTGGTCACCTCACCCACAAGGAAGTTCTGCACCACAGGGATGTTTACCAGTATTCCGATCAGAATGACGAGGCCTAACAAACATAGTAACACGACAGATAATATTTTCCGTACTTTTTTCAGGCTGCAAAGTTTATCCGGCAAAAATAATTAATAGTTGGCAATCAAGGCCAGAATTAAGAATTGGTAATGCTGAATGATGAATATTCAGGCAGATGTAAAGTAAGTGGCGAGGTCATTTGCTCACTGCATGGATAATTTCGTATATAGGTAACAGTGAGTACAGTATTGGACGGGACAATCATTCGCCGGAAAATGAGTAATAACTAATTGTCATTAAGTTGTCTTGATGGTAAAAAATAACTGATATTAAATTGCTATTTTATGATAGTATTTTAATTTAAATGAACTATAAAATAGCTTGTTTTTAGCGGTAAGATATATTTATCAAGTGTTTGCGCGGAAAGAACGCCATTTGCTGCAGTATTTAAAGGTGTGTCATTATATTGTCAGTTGTTTTTATTATTGTATTGGGAAAACTTTAACAATTATAAATTTCGGACAGGAACAATGAAAGTAGTGAATAAGTAGAGCGTAAAGAGCATTTCAGTCAACAAGTAATTTATTCGACCAGTAACGAATCGGTGCAAATTTTTAGTCAAGAAACAATTCAGTGAGTCAACAGTGAGTGAACAAAATTTTTTAGTCAACCAGTAATTCAATTTAACGAATCGGAAGTCAGCACAAAAGAAATCAGTCAATCAAATTCCAACAGTAACAATTATTAATTCATCAGTGAGCAGTTATCGTCAGCATTCGGATATGTCAATCTGATCATTCCAGAGTAATTTATTAAACCAGAATCTATGCACAAAAAGTTGCTATTATTAGCACTCATGGGATTGCTATGCCTACAGGTATGGGCCCAGGAGCGGAGAATTTCAGGAACCGTTACAGATGAAAAAGGAGGGGCATTACCCGGTGTATCTGTGAAAGAAGTAGGCACCAACAATGGGGCGGCCACCGACCCTGACGGAAAATTCGCATTTACCTTAAAAGGTAGCTCTAACAAACTATCCGTTTCATTTATTGGATTTGAAACACAAGCCGTTTCGGTAGGAGGTAAGAGCACTTTTCACATAACGTTGAAGCCTGATGCCAGAAGTCTGAAAGATGTAGTGGTGATCGGTTACCAGGAAGTGAAGCGTAAAACCGTAACAGCAGCTGTTTCCAGCGTAAAAGGTAAGGAGATTGAAAACTTACCCTCCCCAAGTTTCGACCAGTTATTACAAGGTCGTGCTGCTGGTTTGAACGTACAGAATTTTACCGGTGAGCCAGGTGTACGCGGCTCTTTTGTGATCAGAGGTACTACAGCAATCAGCAGAAGTGCCGATGCGGCGCGTACCCTGAGTTCCCCGTTATTTGTGGTAGATGGTATTCCCATTTCCATGGATGATGCGGCGGCATTTGATAACACCGGTACCAACTATATTGCCGGTTTGAATCCTAATGACATTGAATCTATCGATATCCTGAAAGATGCTTCTGCAGCCGCTATCTACGGTTCCCGTGGTGCTAACGGCGTAGTGATTGTGAAAACAAAACGTGGTAAACCCGGCAAACCGCAGGTGAATTTCTCCACTTATGGAGGATTAACACAGCAGCCTAAGTTTGAAAATGTTATCGGAGGCGCTGAGGAAAGACAGTTCAAACTGGCTTATATGTCTAAATACATGGACGCAGACAGAATGGCTTTGGAAACGCCTATGTTGTTAACAGATAGTCTGAACCCGGCTTTTAAGGGAGCTACCGACTGGCAGGATCTGTTTTACAGGAAAGGAATAATACAGAATTACGATCTTTCTGTTTCCGGCGCCAATGATATGATGAACTACCGGATCAGTGGTAACTATTACGATGAAGATGGTACGATCAAAGGAACCGGATTTAAACGTTATACCGTTTCAACCGCCCTGGGTGTAAAAATGAGTTCTAAACTCAGTGTGGATGCACTTTTCCGTCTTAGTCGCGGAGATAGATCACGTGGACGCGGACAATTCCCCGGAGAAAATGCTATTCCATTATTGGATGGACAGTACCTCTCCTCTCTCTTTAATTTGTCTGATGTTGATAAAAGAAACTATGTAGGTGATCTTTCCTCAGGCCGTGATAAAAATATCAATGATGATATTACTGCCAGTATTTCCCTGAACTACGATATTACGCCCAAGTTGCGTTTTTCTTCTATGGGCTCCCTGCAATCCAGCGTAAATTCCCGTGATATATTCAGGCCGGGTGAGTTGAACGCCGCAGGATTGTCGTACGCACAAAGCAATAAATCACGGTATGAAAATGTGAACCTGGATAATACCCTGAACTTTAATACCAACGTGGTAAACAGGGATCATCATCTGAATATATTGTTGGGTAACACGATCAATAATGTGAGGAATGAATATACGGGTATCGGCAGCGGGTCGTTGGGCAATGATAATATCAAGGTGGTACAGGGATTTGATGTTAACTATCTGGCATATACAGATCCTTATGGTAACATCATTTCTGGCTCCAACTATGAATCTGCCGGCATGTTGTCTTTCTTCTCCCGTGTAAACTATGATTATAAAGAAAAATACCTGTTGTCATTTGCCTATAGAGCAGATGCTTCTTCCCGTTTTGGTCGTAATAGCCGCTGGGGGTACTTCCCATCTGTATCTGCCGGTTGGAACGTAACAGATGAGCCTTTTATGGAGCCGGTGAAGAAATGGATGGACATGTTTAAAATCCGTGGTAGTTTTGGTGTTACCGGTAGCTTGCCCACAGGTTTTTATCTGCCTTACAATACTTACAGCATTAACCAGGGAACCTATGGCGGTGCTACAGGAGGTACTTATAATGGCGTGAACGCCGTAACGCCTAATTTCTCGGGTGGTGTGGCGCAGGATGGATTAACCTGGCAACAGGCGTTGCAAACCAACATTGGTTTTGACGCCAGCTTCTTCAACGGACGTATCAATGTGACTGCGGATGCGTTTAACAGAGGAACCTCTAAAATGTTGTTCGATCTGCTGCTGCCTTCTACTACCGGTTACAATAAAGTAAATACCAATGCGGTAGATGTACGTAACATTGGTGCAGAGTTTAATATCCAGGCGCGTATACTCCCTGCCAGCAGTGCATTCCAGTGGAACTCCCGTTTCCTCTTGTCTTTTGTAAAAAACCAGATCGTCAAGCTGCCTAATGGTAATCGTGACCTGATGGTATCAGACGCTAATACCGGTATGACCTATGTGCTTACCAAAGGCCGGTCTATTAACGAGTTCTATATGATTAAGAGCAATGGTGTTTACAAATCTGCAAAGGACATTCCGTTTAATCCTTATACCGGTGAAAAAATGACCTACTGGAATGGTAACCATACTGTACAGGCAGGTGATTTCATTTGGCAGGATCAGAATGGTGATTATGATGTATGGGACTGGAATGACAAAGTTCGGGGAGGCAACCCGAATCCGGCTGCTACCGGTGGTTTCAGCAATAGTTTTTCTTATAAAGGCTTTAACCTGGAAGTATATGTTACGTTCTTGCTGGGTCGTGATATCTATAACAAATATATGTCCGACAGGTTGATAGGGTTAACGACCAATTATGCGCAGATTGCTGCCATAGATCCAAATACTATTAACAGCTGGCATAAAGAAGGTGACAATGCCCAATTTGCAGAGGTGATACCTTACAGCAAAAAGTATTATTATCAGTTTCTGCCATTCTCCACTGCTTTTGTGGAAAACGGCAGTTATGCACGTATTAAATACGTGAACCTCTCTTACACTTTCAACCGCAAATTCCTGGATCGGATCAAACTCCGTAATCTCCAGATCTATAGTGTTGTGGATAATCTGAAGATGTTCCAGAAGGCCAGTGTGCCTGATGCCGAAGCAGTAGATGAAAAAGGTACTTATACCGGTGGTGGCTACCCGATTCCGAGAAAATTTACGCTGGGTGTAAATGTTGGTTTTTAATTTAAAAAAGAAGTTGTTATGAATTGTCTTAAACATATTTTTGTGGTAATAGCAGCGGGACTGGTATTATCTCCATTTACCTCCTGTAAAAAGCTATTGGACCAGGACCCGATCAATTCACCCTATGGGCCCGTATTCTGGACAAACCAGCGCGACGCTGAGCAAGGCATAGCGGGTAATTATGCGTTACTACGTAAGGCTTTAACATCCAATACTGAATATGACCAGAACATGTCGCATTTTGCCTATGGTTCGCTGCCGGCATTTGAATTTATGGATTATAACCAGTATGATGTGGGATTTCTCGTGAAAGGCGGCGATGGATTTAACAATGCAGACTTTCTCGGTAGTTATCTCGAGGGATATCATGATTGGACGCCGTACTATAAAGTAATTACGCAGGCCAATCTGGTGTTGCATCATTTGCCACTAATTCCGGATGCAAAATTCACCGACCAGCCAACAAAAACCCGCAACCGTTTGATGGGCGAGGCCTATTTCCTGCGTGCCTTTACCTATTTTTACATGGCTCGTATCTGGGGGGATGTGCCACAGGTACTGACTTATGATGCGAATCCGGGACAAGCAACCAATATACCACGCACGAATGAAAAAATCATTCTCGATAGTTGTGTGAGAGATCTTAAAAACGCGATCAGCCTGTTGCCAATGGTGTATACCAATGGTTCAGAAAGAGCGGTAAGAGCTAATAAGGGCGCTGCTTTTGGGTTGCTGGCAAATGTGTATATGTGGAAAAACTTCCTGAATAAAGGAAGTGTAGCATCTGACCTTACCAACGCGATTGATGCGGTAGATTCCGTAGCAGCCAGTGGTCAATACCAGTTGCTGCCTGCAGAAAGCTATCCGAAGATATTCCATGGTAAATCCAATGAAGGTGTTTTCGAAATCAACATGCAGGTTGGAAATGGAGAACAGCAAGTGGAAAAAGGCTTTTATTACTCTATCCTGAAAGAGCCTTTCATTCAGACCAAGACCGGCAAACCTGATGCCCCTAACCTGGAACTGATCGGCAACCTTTATGGAGATAATACACCTGATGTGCGTTTGCAGTACTTCTTCTCCACACTGGATGCGGATAAACCTTACAACTCGGTAATCTGCAAATTTGCAGGACCTAACCGGGAAAATATTTACTATAAGAATCCCGCAACCTTCACACAAGCAGCGGTAGATGCCAACATCATCCTGATGCGCTATGCAGACCTGCTCCTGTTACGTGCGGAAGCCTATGCCGATCAGGGCAATTTTGGTGCTGCACTGGCAGATATTAATACCGTAAGAGCCAGAGCACATGCAGATTTGCTGACAGCGGATGATATAGATGACATTAAATGGGAAGTAATGCGTGAGCGCTCCCGTGAGCTGTATGCGGAAGGCCAGCGTTGGTACGACCTGGTACGTACCGGTTTGCTGACCAATCCTGAGATAGCAGGTGGTAATTTCCCGCAGAGCCGTTTTGATGCGGGTGGCTGGAAATGGCCGGTAGGACGTGTATTGTTCCTGAATAACAATGTTATTACACAAAACCCATTCTGGTTGGGAAGAGTGAAATAGTGCGCGCAAATTATTATGACCGTTTAAAAGAACTGACATGAAAAAATCAAACATATTAATAGCAAAAGGCGGATGGGTGTTGTTGCTGGCCGTGCTGTTGTTTACTGCCTGTAAAAAAGATGACCACTTTATAGGCGGGAGTCCAACAAATGATCATGTTGACATGACCACTTATGATTATCTGAAAGCCAACCCGCTTTTTGATACGCTGATCCTGCTGATAGATAAAGCAGGGTTAAAGGAAACGATCAACAGTAATATCACCTTCATGGCGCCTACTGATTATTCCATCAAACAATTCCTGAAAGCCCGCACCAAGGAGTTACAGGAGGAGCTGAATGATGAAAATGTAACATATACGATTGATAGTCTCAAAGCACCTGAGCTGCGCGATTCCCTGATGGCTTATATGTACGATGGTAAGATCCAACGCTCAGATCTTTCACTGGAACAACAGGTATATAAGAATAAAGTGGGGGAAGACTTCTCCATCAGGTTAAAGAAAACAGACCAGTACGGTGGTATCCTGTCTGCCGGTGTGCGGTATATATATGTAGCAAAAGTTATTAACGGACTTGATCCCGATCCGCTGCCAGATGATTTTCCGCAGGATGACAGGGACAAAGAAGACATATTACAAACTACCGGTATCATCACCAAAACAGGCATACTGCATGTATTGGCCAATACACACGCCTTCTATTGGAAGTAGTCTTACCACAATAAACTTAACATTATGCCTGAAAAATATAGCCTGAAAAAATTACTGAGTGCTGCAATCCTGCTGGGTATCCTGACTGGCGGTTGCAAGAAAATAACAGAAGGATTTTTAAGTGATGGGTTGTATGTGCCGGATGCACCGCTCACCATCCAGCGCGGAACTCCATTCCAGAAAACCAGCGCCATCCTGGCTGATGGTACTACCCAGCCGATGACCGTTAAACTGGTGGATGTACGGCGGGCGGATACGCATAAGCATGCCGATGAATTTTATAAAGAGTACCCGGTATATGTATACACTGCTGCCRTGGATCCTGCCGTGGATACTACCATTGAGCAGGTGAATAAAAAACGCACCCTTAAACAGTTAAAACCATATGAGTTCCTGAGTAGTGGGCAATTTGTATTCAACGGTGCTACCGATAGTTTGCCACTTGGAGTTACTTATGAATACGACATAGAAGTATCCAATGTAGCAGGTTCCAAACTGTATAAAAATATAGCGACAATGACCACCGTTGATCCGCCATTGATCACGGAAACAACTGCCAATTGCAACCTGTTTCCAGACGATGGATCTGCTACTATTCCAATGGGGGCTCCTACTATGACCATCACCAGGGTGAGCGAAAGTGGTGCTTCTGTAATCCTGAAGATAACAGATAAGAATGGTGTTCCTTTCAATCCTAGTAAAGGGGAGATCATTAAACGTGGTGACCGTCCTATTTTCGAAAACTATGCGAGGTTCCACCCAATTCAATATACAGATACCGCTATGATTTGTAATTTTGAAATCGCGCCTTTCCCTTTAAGTAAATATTCAAACGGCGGTACCRACTGGAACTACCTGATGTATTATCGTATTCCTTCTGCATTTGTGTCAATAGATAAAACGCTGACGAGCAAAATTGGTAGTGTGAATCCACTGTTTGCATTCCGTCTGATGAAGGCTGGGGTGTATGTAGTAGAACTTAGAATGCCGAAAACGACAAGAAAGTAAATAAATGAAAAGTTGTAATAAACAGCAGCGGAGAACATACATACTATGTTCTCCGCTGCTGTTTTACTATAAGGAGAAAGCCGATAGAAAATGATGCAAGGTGGTCATATCTTCCTGCAGATGTAAACTAGATATGACCGCCCGGTTTACCACCGGGCTATCAGGTTGCGGATAAGGAAAGCTGGAAATAATCACATCTTTATCCTGCAGATAATGAACAATAGCATCACCTGTTGGCAAAATAAACATGGGCAGGGCATGTGGATTATGCACGGCAGAACCAGCCGTCAGGTGCAGCAGGTAGGCGATGTTTTGCTGTAATGATCTGCGCATTTTTTGAATCAACTCTCCTGCATGTAACCATGCGTAAGCGTTGGCGGGCATCATGGGCGTGCTGCCGGCGTAAAGCGGGATTCTTTTCAGCGCCATGATGTCTGCTGCATGACCGGTTACTACGCCGCCCTGCACGCTGTAAGCCTTCGCCAGGGAAGCGGAGAGCAGGTAGCGAATATTGGGGGCTTGTGGTAAAAAATGTATACATCCTTCTCCTGTTGGCCCCAGCACGCCAATACCATGTGAGTCGTCTGCGATGACGAGTACTTTGCGCTGCAGTTCCTGCAGCCAGTGAAAAGAATGAATGGTACCGGTCAACGGGTTGACAGTATCAGAAACAATGACGAAGCTATTATCCGGATGCGCGTTGATTTTCTCTATCGATTGGGTAATCCATTCTTCCCGGTTCATCTGTGGAAGCATGGGCTGTTGATGCCACAACGCCGGATGTGTTCCAGGGGCGTACAAGAGCTGACCGCAGGTGGCGCCATAATGCACGGCGGCTTGTGACGCCAGGTAGCCGGAGGAAAATACCGTGGCTGCCTGTTGATGTAACAGTGTACACAGTGCATGCTCTATCTCTTCGTATATAGATAAACGTAAGTTACCTGCCCGCGAAGAAGGGAAAACAGTACCATACTGTTCAATCCCCTGAATCAGCAGGCTTTTAAACGCCGGTTGCTGATGCAAACCCAGGTAAGCAAACCCCGAAAAAAACAGGCAGCTCCTGCCTTCCAGCATTACCGTTCTCCCGGGTGTAAGATCTGTATACAGCATGGCGTTTATTCTTTTTTAGTACATAAGATAAACTGGAAATCCGTGGAAGTGACCAGCATGTCAAAGTAATTTTCTGAAAGCTTAGTCACCGTGACGAGGTTCTCTACTTTACGGTCACCGTTTTTAGCGGTAACAGAAATCATAGCGCCATTGCTGAGAATAAAATATTTTCCGGTGTCTGATCTGCCGGCGATGGTCGCCACAAAAACGTTGTTATCCAGGAACTGGTAATAGGCGTCACGGTAGTAGCCTTTCTTCAGATCCTGCGCCTGTATGTACTGCGTATTGCTGATAGGAGATTCCGGCGGAATCCGCACATCATATACCCGCCACTTTTTGTTCATCAGCAGGTCATTGGTTTTTTTACTTTGACAGGCAGTTATCACGAACATGGTTGCAATAACGGCTAAGGCTATACGTATTTTCATGAATTATTTATTCCCTGTTTTTTCTCTGTTGTAGGCGGCAGATCCTCCTTTAGGGATGGACAAGCTTTGCCACTGATCTTTCAGGATTGCTTTACCAATATAAACGATTTGTCCAACATGATAGGGCACATGTGCCAGTTGACGGTTGATGGCATCTATCACGATATGTGGTTCATTGCGGATGAAAACCGTTCTGTCGAGGTCTGTTTCCTGTAAGCTGCGGATGGCGTTCAGCATACAGTCCCAACCCGTATTCCACAATTCCAGTAGTTCTGCTGCTGTAGTATTGCTTTCTTCAAATTCGAGGTCTCTGTCACGGTTAGGCTTTTCGCCATCTGTAGTCAGGAAGTCGGTCCAGCGGGATAACATATTGCCATGCAGGTGCTTAATGATCATGGCAATGCTGTTGGGTGCTCCATCCGGCTGCCAGTGCAGTTGTTCGGTGGTGAGTCTTTCTATGGTTTTAAGTCCCAGTTGGCGGTGTGTTTCCAGTCGTTGTAACGCACTTTGTAAATAAATAGATTGGATGGACATGATAAATATTTTGTTGTTCCSGGATGAATTTATTCATCCATTATATAAATTTAAATGAACTAGTATCCTGCTGCACTGTCGTCGCCGCGTTTGTCGCCGGAAGCTTCCAGGAAGCGGCTTTCAGGTGCTCTTTTAATAATTTCTGTACGGCCAATGGGGCTACGTTTCACCACTTTATACCCCATTCCCTGCAGGGCCAGAATGGTGCTATCCGGGAAGCTGGGTTCCACGGTAATTTCATCCGGCAGCCATTGGTGGTGAAATTTAGGTTTGTTGATGGCATCTGAGGGGGAGAGGCCAAACTCCAGTGTATTCATTAATGTTTGGAACACGGAGGTGATGATGGTAGCGCCGCCGGGTGTTCCCAATGAATACAGCACCTGGTTTTGTTGCAATACCAACGTAGGTGTCATAGAACTCAGCATACGTTTGGCGGGTGCAATGGAGTTGGCTTCTGTGCCTAACAGTCCGTACATATTTGGAACACCGGGTTTTACACTGAAGTCGTCCATTTCGTTATTGAGGATGAAGCCGGATTTGCCTACTACTGTTCTGCTGCCGAAGTGGCCATTGAGGGTGGTGGTGACTGCAATGGCATTGCCCTCCTCATCAATGATGCTCAGGTGAGTGGTTTCCTCGCTTTCCGGAAAAACGCCTGCTTTGGTTTTATCGCTGGAACCGGCCTTGCCAGGGGTGAAGTCCCGTATGCGGGCAGCCAGGTATTTCTTGTCGGTTAATTTCGCGTAGGGTACTTTTACGAAATCCGGGTCGCCGAGGAACTGCGCTCTGTCGGCATAAGCCCTTCTTTCCGCTTCTACCATCAGTTGTACGGATTGCGGGGACAGGAAGCCCCACTGCGACAGCGGATAGTTTTCTACCATTCCCATGAGCTGCTGTAAACAAATACCGCCGCTGGAAGGCAGGGGCATGGTTACAATCGTATAGCCTTTATAGTTAAAAGCCACGGCAGTGCGTTCTTTCGCTTTGTAGTTCTTCAGGTCCTGCAGTGTAATGATACCATTGCCCCGTTTCATTTCCGCTACGATGTTAGCAGCGGTTTCGCCCTGGTAAAACCCTGCGGCTCCTTTATTTCGTATAAGCGTGAGCGTATGTGCCAGTTCTTTTTGTACCAGTGTATCGCCGGCTTTCCAGGGTTGGTCTCTGACGAATGCGGTTTTGGTGGTATTCAGTCTTTCAAAATCTGCTCTTGCAGCATTCATGCCGTTGGCCTCCGAAGCGGTAATCACAAACCCTTTCTCCGCAAGGCGGATTGCGGGATCAATCAGTTTGGTAAATGGTAGTTTAGCGTATTTCATAGAGGCAAACAATCCGGCTACGGTGCCGGGGATGCCCGCTGCCAGTTGCCCATCCAGGCTTAACTGGGTAATCGGGTTGCCGAGTGAATCGAGATACATATCGCGATGCGCCTTTGCCGGGGCTGTTTCCCGGTAGTCGATGGCGATATTATGACCGTTTTTCAGGTGTCCTACCAGGAAACCGCCGCCACCAAGATTGCCAGCGCCGGGATATACTACTGCCAACGCCAGTTGGGTAGCAATAGCCGCATCTATGGCATTACCACCTTGCTGCAATATGATCGCACCCACTCTGCTGGCGAGTGGATGGGCAGATACTACTGCACCATGTAATACCCTGATATCTTTCTCTATGGTATAATCGTAAGGATGTAAATCATCTATCTTTTGTTGGGCACAGGCAGTATGCAAGGTACATACCGTCATCCCTAGCAGGATCAGGTAACGCATGGGTATCGTGTTTGGGTCTAAATTAAGACATGCACGTAAATCCAGGAAATTAAATAATTCAGGGACCCCATTAGAACGCAGTTATAAGGGAAATATTTTAACAGATAACAGCGTACTGCAATAAGCGGAAAACAATTCCTAACTTACAGGGTCTAATTGCAGGCTTTCTATGCGCAGATATGTATTACTGGCTTTTGTTATGCTGGGCTTTCTTTTTGCTTCCGCCCAGGTGCCAACTCCTGATCAGTTCCTTGGTTATCCCCTGGGGACGCAGTTTACCCCACATTACAAAGTGGTGGATTATTTTAAACAGGTAGCCGCAACGGCTAAAAATGTGAAGCTGGAACAGTACGGCGTAACCTATGAGGGCAGGCCCCTTATAATGGCTATTGTGGCTTCTCCTGAAAACTTTTCTCAACTGGATAATATCCGTCAGCATAGTCTGGATATGTCTAATGCCCGTGATAATGCAGGTAATAACCAGCCGGTGATTGTGTGGCTGAGTTATAATGTGCATGGTAATGAGGCGGTATCCACAGAAGCGGCGATGAAAACGCTGTATGAACTGGTGAATAACGGTAATGCGCAAACGCAGCAGTGGCTGAAAAATACGGTAGTGATCATTGATCCCTGCCTGAACCCTGACGGCCGTGAAAGATATGTGAACTTTTATAACAACACCCGCAGCGTAAAACCAAATGTGAGTCGTTATTCCAGGGAGCATAACGAACCCTGGCCCGGAGGAAGATCCAATCACTATTATTTTGATCTGAACCGCGACTGGGCATGGCAAACGCAGAAGGAATCACAACAGCGGGTAACGAAATATAATGAGTGGATGCCGCAACTGCATGTGGATTTTCATGAACAGGAAATAGAAGCCCCCTATTATTTTGCGCCGGCAGCCGAACCTTTTCACGATGCCATTACGCCCTGGCAGCGGCAACTGCAGGTCATGATCGGAAAAAATAATGCAAAATATTTTGACCAGCAGGGCTGGTTGTATTTTACAAAAGAACGTTTCGATCTTTTCTATCCCAGTTACGGAGATACTTATCCGATGTACAATGGCTCACTGGGTATGACCTTCGAACAAGGTGGTAGTGGCAGGGCAGGAGTCGCCGTGCTGAAAAGAGACGGAGATACCCTTACGCTGTCCGATCGTATTGCGCATCACTTCACCACCGGTTTATCTACCATAGAGGTGGCGTCACAAAATGCCACAAAAATTATCAGCGAATACAGCAACTATTTTGTAGCCGCTCAAAAAACACCACAAGGTGGATATAAGTCTTATGTAGTAAAGGCAGGTGGTAATACAGAAAAGCTGAATACGCTGGCAGAACTATTACGTAAAAACAACATCGCTTTTGGCTTTGGCGCTAATACCGGCAGTGCCAGTGGATTTAATTATTTCACCGGTAAAACGGAAACGTTTACGATTGATAAAGAAGACCTGGTCATCAGTGCCTATCAGCCTCATTCAAATATGCTGCGGGTATTGTTTGAGCCGGTATCTCACTTAACAGATTCTGTTACTTACGATATTACTGCATGGGCATTACCTTATGCGTACGGGTTAACTTCTTATGCCGTAAAGCAGCCACTTACGCCTGCTGCCGGAGCAGCAGCGGCGCGAAATAATACGCCGTTGTCTGCGCAAAAGCCATATGCTTACCTGGCACAATGGAATAGTTTACGGGACGTGAAATTTTTATCTGCATTACTGCAAAATGATATCAAAGTACGTTTTACAGAAACGCCGTTCAGCGTGGGGGGCAAAGACTTTTCTGCCGGTACGCTGATCATTACGCGCTCAGGTAATACCAGCAAAGGTGATCAGTTTGATCAGTACATTACCACGCAGGCCAATCGTTTTAAAATTACGCTGGATGCGGTGGGCAGTGGGTTTGTGGATAAAGGAACCGACTTCGGTTCCGACAAAATCAGGTTTATCAAAAAGCCTAACGTTACGCTGCTGGCAGGTGATGGCATATCTTCCCTGGGTATGGGAGAAGTATGGCATTTCTTTGAACAGCAACTGGATTTCCCTATAACGGTAGTGAATGAACGAAATTTTAGTGACATTGATTGGGGACAAACAGATGTGCTGATATTAACGGATGGGGATTACAAAGTATTTGCGGACAAGGCTGCTGCGGATCATTTGAAAGACTGGATCAGCAACGGTGGTAAGTTGATTGCACTGGAAAGTGCAGCTGCACAGGTGGCAGGTGCTGACTGGGGCATTAAGCTGAAAAAAGAAGAAGAAAAGGATAAAGATAAAGAAGCGAAAGATAAAGCAGCAGCGGCGCGTACCTATGAGGCGCTGAAGCCTTATGCCAACAGGGAGCGGGAGAGTATTAAACAATTCATTCCCGGTGCTATTTACAAGGTGCAGATGGATACCACACATCCACTGGCTTTTGGCTATTCTGAATATTATTATACGCTGAAACTGGATTCACATTTATATGAATTTATAGAAAATGGTGGCTGGAATGTGGGAGTGTTAAAGAAAGACAGCTATCTGAGTGGTTTTGTGGGAGCAGATACCCGGCGGCAGTTAAAAGATGGATTGCTGTTTGGTGTAAAAGATATTGGTAGTGGTCAGGTGGTGTTAATGGCTGATAATCCGTTGTTCAGAAGTTTCTGGGAAAATGGGAAGCTGTTGTTTAGCAACGCTGTATTTCTTGTAGGACAATAGGGATACGTTTTTTTAAGCAGGTAGTTTGTTGAGGTATTCATTTCACCGAAACCTACTACCTGCTTAAAATATCATATAAATGGATTACAGATTTCTTTTGATGGTACATCCCAGGCTACTGGCTGTATTAACGGTCACTGATTTACCCGCCAGCAATTCGTTAATGGCATTTTGAAGCAGTGGCACTTTCACTGTTGCCGGGTTTCCCGGACTGTCATCAATTCCTCCTTTATAAGCCAGCCGGCTGTTTTTATCAAACAGGAAACATTCCGGTATGTGATTGGCATCGAAAGCATTGGCCAGCACCGCATTTATATCAACTACATAATACCAGGCAAAGTTCTGTCTGGCGCCGTATTGTTGCATCGCGGTATAGGATTCCCTGTCCCCGCGTTCGGCTTCATTGGAATTGACTATCACTACGCCGATATTGTTTTTGCGGGCATGTTGACAAATGTTCTGTAGCCGTGCTTCGTTGCGCTGCATATAAGGGCATATGTTGCTACCAAAAATTACCAGTAGTCCATTATTGCCTTTGGCGCCTGCCAGCGTGATTTTTTTACCGGAGATATCCGTCAGACTAACATCTGATTTTGGGAGCAATGCGCCAGGTTCCAGCGGTGTTTCCCTGTTTGGTTGAAATGAGGAAAGTAAGATGGTAAAACAGGATAAATAAAAGGTGGCCTTCATCATAGTGAATGGTTTTCAGGTCCTGACTAAATATAGTAAAATGCGACAGTATATTTTTGCTTTTTTACGAGCAAATAATCAAGTAAAATATAATAAAAAATTATAAAATAAAAATATTTGCCAAGTATGGTGGCGTCGGGAGTTATTTATGCCTGATTAGCAGCTAATTGTTGTTTTTTCTCTTCTTGTCTTGCATCGCTGATCGTTCTGATACTGGCATTGAGTTCAAATCCAATCAGGAGGATGAGGGAGTTCAGGAAGATCCAGAGCATGAGTACGAGGATGGTACCGATAGAACCATAGATCTTATTATAATTACCGAAGTTATTGACAAACCAGGAGAAGCCAACAGTGACCAGTATCATACAAACCGTGGCTACAGTGGCGCCGGCGGTAATGAATTTCCATCTGCGGGTGGTAGCCGCGCCGATGCGATATAAGAATCCGTTTACAGAGTAAAAAAGCATAATGATCACCACCCAGCGGCCTATGTCGATCACATTCTTCAGCAGGGTGCTTTTGATGCCAATCAGCTTGAATATCCACGAAAGGGTAGCACCCTGTGCAACGATCAGTGCTACCGTAATCAGCAGCAGAATGACCAGTATCGCAGTTAATTGCAGGGCAATCAGCCGGTTTTGCCACCATTTTCTTTTGCGGAAGCCTACTCCCTGAATTTTACTGAAGGAGCGCAATATGCCCATAACACCGTTGGAGGAATAGAAAAACCCCATCAGGAAGGCGATGGAGAGTAATCCATTACGATGGGTATAGAGGAAGTCATGGATCATTCCCCTCACAATCATGTAGGTGTTATAGTTAGGTGTGAGGTCTTCCGCCAGGTCATAGAGGGTAGGTTCTATGTTTTTTACCGGCACGTAGGGTACCAGGGTAAACAGGAAGATGAAAAAAGGCGGAATGGCCAGCAGGAAGTTGAAGGAAATGGCCCTGGCACGGTCTCCCAGGCCCCTGTTCTTGGTTTCCTGTCCGAAATGTTTTAGTACATCATACAAAGGCAGCCCTTCAAATCCAGGCAGGATCAGGGTTTTAGTCCTGTCCACCAAACGGCGGTAAGGGCGTGAACGGAAGATGATGTTTTCGGGTCTGAAGGCCAATGTAATGCTTTAAAATGCTTATTTAGTTATTCTGATGTGCAGTGAAAACCAAACATCAAAATAACTAAATAATTAAGTAACTATCTATTAGAATCCTCGTTTATTCAGTTCTGCCTGGTATTTTCTGGCATTTACCAGGTGCTCTGCATAGGTGGCTGCAAAAGCATGGTATCCGGAGAAGTCGGATCTGGCACAGAAATAAAGATAATCTGTTTCCGGTGTATTTAAAACGGCGTTCAACGTTTTCTCTGATGGGGTACAGATAGGTCCGGGAGGGAAACCTTCATAACGGTAAGTGTTATACGGAGAATCGAACAGGGTATGATTCTCCCGTATCCGTTTCAGACCGAAATCCTGTAATGCAAACTTCACGGTAGGATCTGCCTGCAGGCGCATGCCTTTACGGAAGCGGTTCAGGTATACACTGGCAATCAGCGGCTTTTCGTCATTTTTATTACTTTCTTCCTCCACAATAGAAGCCAGGATGGTGACCTGGTTTTCTGATAAATTCAGTTTATCTGCCTTTTCTTTTCTTTCCGGTGTCCAGAATTCTTCTCTTTCTTTTTCCAGCTTTTTGAATACCGCTTCTGCACCAGTATTCCAATAGAATTCGTAGGTATTGGGTACTACCACACACATCACGGTGTTAGTATCCAGGCCAAACTGACGGAGATACACTGCATCGTGCATCAGGGAGCGGAGTACGCCGGAATCTGCTTCCAGGTTGTTACTCACTTTCCGGACGAAATCATCTTTGGTGCGTAATTTATTGATGACCAGTACTACGGGGGCTTGTTTACCGGAGCGCAACAGCCGGGTAATGTCAAAGTTGCTCATTCCTCTGCTGATCTTATAGCGACCAGCTTTTACGCGGGCAGGATAGTCCAGCTTCTGCGCCACCCAGTTAAAACTGCTGCGGTTGCGTATGATGCCTTGTTCTTCCAGGCCATCGAGCACGTTGTCGTAAGTGCTGTTGGTGCGTATGTAAAAATATTTATTGTCGCCAAAAGCTTTGGTATTCGGACCAAATACGCGGTAAGAGGTATATACCAGCGCACCGGCAACCAAACAGCCGGCAATTACCAGTGTCCGTCTTATCCAGACAGCTTTTGTGCTGGATGGTTTGCTTTTTTTAGCCATAGATAGTATTGGACGTTACAATTAAGCGAAAGCGGTGATAAAGTCAGGTTTTTCAATATACTGCGCCAGTCGCCATGAAAAAAAACCTCGCTTTTAACGGCGAGGTTTCAAATATTATTATTCCGATAAGATGCTTATTTGCCGGGAGTCGCTGGAGCAGGAGCCGGGGTAGTGCCTGGTAACTGCTGAGCAGGAGGAGCTTGTACCGGTGCACCAGCACCTGCTCTTTCAACCGCACTAGGAGCCAGGGTTTGAGTTGCTTTACCGCCTTTTCCAATGAAGAAAGGAGCAGTGAGGCATAATGCAGCGATCAGTATCGCCAGGATCCAGGTACCTTTTTCCAACACGTCAGTTGTCTGACGCACCCCAATCACCTGATTTCCAACACCACCAAGAGCGCCGGAAAGTCCGCCACCTTTAGGGTTCTGGATCAGCACGAAGAAGCCCAACAACACACAGGCTAATATGATCAGGATACCAAAAATTATCAACATAGAAATTACTATTTATTTTTTGTCTGTTAGTGACTTTAATTCTAATATCTTTTGCGCAAAATAAGCGTTTTTGTCGGGATTAAGCAAACTTAATTTTTGATATATCTTAATCGCGTTGGTATATTGGTGCTGACGAACCCAGATCTCCGCCAGTGTTTCAGATACGATATCATTGTTAAACACAATAGAGTCCATGGCCATYTTCTCTACTGTTTCAGAAACTTCCGGTTCGTCTTCTTCTTCATAAATGCGGTGCAATTGCTGGTGATACCAGTCTTTGCTGGTTTTCCCGACAAAATTGTCTTTCATTTGCCGCAGCCAGGAAGTGAAGCTTTTCATTTCAGCAGCGCCCTGTTCATTCAGGTCATCTGCTTCTTCCGGATTTTTCAGCCTTTTATAGGCAAAGTAATCATCTGTATATAGGGGCTGAAAGATCAGTTCTGTTTCTTCCACTCTTTCCGACAAGGGGAATATTTTAATCGGCCCCATTGCAGCTTCCACTTCTTCATTGGCGGTTGCAGGGCTATTTTCGGCTGCAGCAGCGATGACAGGTGGTGCCGGCATGTCTGGTGAAATGGTAGGTTCGATACCGGCCGGTTCAAAATCTGCTATAGCAAAAGGCATTTCTTTTTCCATAACAACACTGCCAGGCAATGCTGGTGGGATTGTTACCTCAGTATCAGCTATGGTGGCTGCTTCCGGCAGATCTGTTGTTACTTCCGCAGTTGAAGCAGCTTCCACTTCAGGTACATCTTCCGAAACAACCGCAAAATGATTTTCTGTGATGGGGTGTACAGCCGCAGCTGCTATGGTGGCTACTTCCTCATCAATAACGGGTGGCGTAGCAATTGTTGCTTCCACTGGCAGTTGATCCTCCGGAATAGCATCCCGGAGCCGGTCTTCCAGTACAGGCAATGTTTCTTCCACTGCTATTTCATCCACTATTGACCCGCTTATATCTGGTTGTGCTRCAATCAACTCCCGGGGTTCGAATCCCTGACTCTCCGCAGAAAGTGATTCCGCGGTTTCGCCGGGTAGTGTATCTTCCGGAATAACCGATGCAACACGATTTTCCACTTCCTGTAATAATTGTTCTTCTGAAATCACCTGATAAGCGTAGTGGTGCTGGTTGGTATAAAGCAGCGCCTTTTTAACGGCGGAACTTTGCAGGTCGCCGGTTTTTTGGTATACCTTTCTGGCCAGCAGCAGGCGGGCAGCAGAAAAATATGGGTGATCCGCCACCAATTGTTCTATCGCCGCTTCATTTACCAAATGAAGAGAGGGTTGTAGAAACACATGCGCTATAATCCTGTTTGCCGTCATAGGTTGCTAATGTAATAAAAAAAACGACTTACACATTACCAGTTGGCAAATGCCCTGTTAAAGATATCATCTGTGATACCCGGAATAATATTGTTTTCGAGCAAACCATTTTCTACGGTGCTGGGCAACTGGGTGGCCGGGAACTCTGCAGAGCGGGAAAATGATTGGGTAAATCCTTTTTTATCGCCTACCCGCTTGATGAAAGTAACATTTACGGTGACGTTCAAACGGGAGGTAGCTGCCTGGTCAACATTCGTTACAGCCGCATTGGAGAAGGAGTAACCGGTGATAGTAGATTTAAACTCGTAGTCTGCTCTCGGTTCATTGTCATTCACCTGGGTCAAAGAGGTTTGAGAGGTGATTTTATCACGCAGTTTCTGTGTCAGCTTCTGGCTTAAGGTAGGGTTGTTAATGGGAGCCCTGTTCTCAATGAAGCGCACATTCACGGTTTTTGCCTCCAGGTCTATACTGGCGCCGGTAGTAGAGTATTTTACACTGCAACCGCTTAATACTGTCAGTATGGCTATTGATATAAATGCTTTAATGTTGGTGATCATTGTTGTGCGGATATTAAAATTCGTTTATTCGGCAATGTTATATTCTTTGAGTTTGCGGTAAAGCGTTCTTTCAGAAATGCCCAGATCCAGAGCGGCATCCTTGCGTTTGCCTTTATGTTTTTTCAGCGCTTTCACAATGAGTTCTTTCTCTTTGTCGGCAATAGACAGGGTTTCTTCTACTTCTTCGTGATGATCAATTTTATTATCTGCTAAGATAATAGGTTGTGCATTACCAAGACTGCTGCTGGGAGGAGTGCTCATTTCTGCGGCAGAAGGGTAGCTGTGCAATACATGATTATCTACCGGGTACTCTGCGGCATGTGGCATATTGGGATTCTGGAGAATATCGAAAAACATTTTCTTTACTTCCGTCACATCTTTTTTCATGTCGAAAAAAAGTTTGTACAGAATATCCCTTTCGCTGTTGAAATCGGCGTTTTGCTGCGGTGCTGCCAGCATAGGCAAGCGGTTTATTTCCGGTTGCTCCGGCAGGAAGCGTTTCAGGTCATTGGCGGTAACCAGCTTATCGGACGATAATACAGAAATTTGTTCCGCAATATTTTTCAGCTCACGGATATTACCTCTCCATGGATAGTTCACGAGTATATTGCGTGCTTCTTCATCCAGTTGTATAGAGGGGGTTTTATATTTTTCTGAGAAGTCTACCGAGAATTTCCTGAACAACAACGGGATATCTTCTTTACGATCGCGTAGTGCGGGTACGCGGATAGGCACGGTGTTGAGACGATAGTAAAGATCTTCGCGGAACTTGCCCTGCTGGGTACGTTCCAGTAAATCCCTGTTGGTAGCGGCTACTACGCGTACATCTGTTTTTTGAACTTTGGAAGAACCTACGCGGATATACTCGCCGGTTTCCAGTACGCGCAGCAGGCGGGCCTGGGTGCCCATTGGCATTTCGCCAATTTCGTCCAGGAAGATGGTGCCGCCGTTAACGGTTTCGAAGTAGCCTTTGCGGCTGTCTACTGCGCCGGTAAAGGATCCTTTCTCATGGCCGAAAAGCTCAGAGTCGATCGTTCCTTCCGGAATGGCGCCGCAGTTTACGGCTATGAAAGGATTATGTTTACGTGCGCTGAGGGCGTGGATGATCTGTGAAAAAACCTCTTTACCAACGCCGCTCTCTCCGTTAATTAATACCGTGAGATCTGTATTGGCTACCTGAACAGCCACCTGCAATGCGTAGTTGAGAGCAGGACTACTACCAATAATGCCAAACCTGTTTTTTATAGCCTGAATGTCCATAAGCGGTTATTCATATGTTTGATGGTTAAAAATATAGCCCCGTTATCAGCGGGCTGCTATTGTACGGCTTTTCCTATCAAAGTACCGGATGTGCAGCTTTCCACCTTCACCATAACATAATCACCCTTTTTAAAGTTTTCTTTTGGAAAGACGATTACCTTATTCTGATCATTACGGCCAAAAAGCTGTTCATCGGAACGTTTGGAAGTGCCTTCTGCCAGTACACGGAAGGTTTTTCCTACTTCTTTTTCCATGGTGGCCTGCGAATGGCCACGGTATAATTCCACTACTTCTGCCAGTCTCCTTTTCTTTACGTCTTCYGGGATATCATCCTGGTAGCGGCGTTCTGCGAGGGTGCCGGGGCGTTCAGAATAGAAGTACATATAGGCCAGGTCATAGTGTGCAAACTTCATGAGACTAAGGGTATCCTGGTGATCTTCTTCGGTTTCTGTACAGAAACCGGTAATAATATCGGTAGAAAGGCCACAGTCAGGAATCAGTTCACGTATACGCGTTACTTTTTTCATGTACCATTCACGGGTATACGTGCGGTTCATGAGTTGCAGGATACGTGAGCTGCCGCTTTGCACCGGCAGGTGAATATAGTTACAGATGTTATCGTACTTCAGCATGGTGAAAAGTACTTCATCTGTGATGTCTTTAGGATGTGAGGTGCTGAAACGCACTCTCAGTAAAGGATTGATCAGTGCTACTCTTTCCAGCAACATGGCGAAGGTCACCGTTTCGGAGCCATCATCGCTGTTCCAGTAGTAGGAGTCTACGTTTTGGCCCAGCAGGGTTACTTCGCGGTAGCCGTTTTCAAACAGTTCTGTTGCTTCCTTTACGATGGAATAAGCGTCACGGCTGCGCTCCCGGCCGCGCGTAAAAGGCACCACGCAGAAAGTACACATATTATTGCAACCCCGCATGATGGATACAAAAGAGGTGACGCCGTTGTTATCCAGTCTTACCGGACTGATATCACCATACGTTTCTTCCCGGCTTAATAAAACATTCACTGATTTCTGACCTGATTCTGCTTCTGCGATCAGGGCAGGGAGACTGCGATAGGCATCGGGGCCTACTACCAGGTCCACCAGTTTTTCTTCTTCCAGCAATTTGCCTTTAATACGTTCGGCCATGCAACCTAAAACGCCTACCAGCATACCTGGTGTTTGCTGTTTTATTTTTTTGAATTCGGTTAAACGTTTACGTACGGTTTGTTCTGCTTTTTCGCGGATAGAACAGGTATTCAGCAGGATCAGGCTGGCTTCTTCCGCGTTGCGGGTAGGGCCATATCCTTCTGCTCCAAGTATGGAAGCAACAATTTCGCTATCGTTGAAATTCATTGCACAACCATAGCTTTCAATGTAGAATTTTTTAGTATATGTTTGGGTGCCAGTCGTTGCCGGAGAAAAGGCTTCTCCCTGGCGACTTTCATCATGCACTTTGGTATCCAGATCAAGCATCCTGACAAAAATTTTGGAAGGCAAAAATAGGTAATAAAAACAACAAAATGACAGAATGGCAGCAGGAGAAAAAGAGAGGTGTATTTTAATATACTTTTATTTGGTTAATAAGTATATTATAATTTACTTTTGTAGCTGACCGGATTGGTCATGAAATGTTCTGAATTAAAGCGAAAATTAATGAGGGCAGGGTGGCGTGTATTGGGGCAAGGCAAGGGTAGTCACCTGATTATGATACATGAAGATAAACCAGGAATAGAGATTGTTTTTCCAGATCACGGCAGTGCAGAAATGGGTAAAGGACTTGAAGAAAGAATTTTAAAACAGGCAGGGCTAAAATAATTGCACTTATTTTTATAAATCACGACGAGATATGAAGAAATACTTATTTGTAGTTGAAAAAACGGCTACCGGTTATTCTGCGTACGCTTCAAATTTTGAGGCAACGCCGGTAGGTACTACCGGGAAGCACATGAAGGAATTGAAACAAAATGTTTTTAATGCGCTGAACGAGTATCGAGCCTACAAGCGAATGAAGCCAGTAGGGGAAAAGGATGTAGTCATTCACCTGGACCTGCATCAGTTTTTTGAGTATTATAGTGAAATCAATGCAAAAGCTTTTGCGCAACGCATTGGCATGAATTATACGTTGTTATCCCAATATATTGCGGGTTCAAAAAAGCCAAGCGAAAAACAGGTACATAAGATATTGGGAGGCGTAAGAGAATTGGGAAGAGAGCTGACTCAATTGGAAATAGTTTAAAATAAAAGCCCTGTAACAGCATTACTGTTACAGGGCTGATAATGACGTTACCCGGTTTATGCCTTTACACCCAGCTTTTTGGCAATCCAGCTGTCTTTCAGCGGTTGCAGCCAATGGGTATCCAGTTCCTGCCTGGTCAATACCGTATTATTCAGGTAGATGGTATTTTCGTCTATATAGCCTTTTTCCAGGGCATAAGCCACCTGGGCCATAGGCAACAGCTGTACTTTATCTTTCACGATGAAGCCGAGCAGGAGACGATCAAACATATTTACCTCGTACTGTTTTTCTATACTTTTAATGATTCGAACTGAACTATCTGTGCTGCAACCACTTACGGTTGTCTGTGATTCATCTGCAATCAGCACGATCAGTTGGTTCAGTACTACCTGTCCCCAGCCTTTTACAGGCGCTCCATGTGCGTTCCACTGCGCTGTAAACTGTTGTAGCTGCTCATTGATTTCAAGTATCTCCTGTTCATTGAACGGTCTGTTGCTCTGGTATATCCACACCCTGGAGGCCGGAGAGAAGCCTGAAGGGAAGATGTTGTTAGTATTCATGTCACAAATTTAGGCAATTGATTTCATTTCATGCTTTGAGCGATTAATTCCGCGATGTCCAGCACTTTTACTTCGTCTTCTTTACCTACTTCTTTTACTCCGTCCGTTAGCATGGTCATACAAAACGGACAATTGGAAGCAATCACGGAGGCGCCGGTAGCCACCGCTTCGTGTCCGCGTTCAAAATTGATACGGGTAGTACCTTTTTCTTCTTCCTTAAACATTTGTGCTCCACCGGCACCACAGCATAAGCCTTTACTGCGGCAGCGCTTCATTTCTACCAGTTCTGCATCCAGTGTTTCCAGTACTTTGCGGGGTGCTTCATATATATTATTGGCGCGTCCGAGGTAGCAGGAGTCGTGGTAAGTAATTTTTTTTCCTTTGAAAGTACCGCCTTCCTGCATCTTTATTTTTCCTTCATCAATCAGTGACTGAAGGAAAGTGGTATGGTGAATAACTTCGTAATTACCTCCCAGTGCAGGGTATTCGTTTTTCAGTGTATTAAAACAATGGGGGCAGGCGGTTACTATTTTTTTTACGCCGTACATATTCAGCAGCTGTATATTATTCTGCGCCATCATCTGGAAAATGAATTCATTACCTGCTCTTCTTGCAGGATCTCCTGTACAGCTTTCTTCTTTTCCTAAAATAGCAAACTGAATCCCCACCTTATCAAGGATGGTGGTAAATGCTTTGGTGATTTTTTGGGCACGCTGATCAAAACTACCTGCACAACCCACCCAGAAAAGGACTTCAGGGGTTTCTCCGTTTGCGGCATATTCTGCCATTGTTTTAATATGCATTCTGATTTTTTTAAAGTAATACCGAAAATGATGGCGATTGATTAAATAAGGCCGGCGTTATTCGGTGGCCCATTTGTCCCGGTCGTCCATACTGAATTTCCAGGGGGCCATATTATTTTCAATGTTGCTGAACATCCCGGTCCATTCTGCCGGCGCGCTGGATTCTTCCATTACGAGGTGGCGGCGCAGCTGAAGGATGATATCCAGTGGGTTAATGCTTACCGGACATTCCTGTACACAAGCGTTACAGGTGGTGCAGGCACGCAATTCTTCTTCAGAAATATAATCGCGTAACAATGCTTTCTTATCATCTGTAAAGGTGCCATTTGCTTTAATGTTGCGGCCTACTTCTTCCAGGCGGTCGCGGGTATCCATCATAATTTTCCTGGGCGACAACAGTTTACCGGTGATATTTGCCGGACAGGCAGCACTGCAACGGCCGCATTCTGTACAACTATAGGCATCCAGTAAATTTTTCCAGGTAAGATCCATTACATCTTTGGCGCCGAACTTAGGCATGGTGTCGGATGCAGGCGCGTTGGCAGCCAGCTCCGGCTGTAACATCAGCTGTACCTCATGTTGTACTGCCGGCATATTTTCCATTTCACCTTTGGGTTCCAGGCTGGCAAAGTAAGCATTCGGAAACGCCAGTATAATATGCAGGTGTTTGGAGTAAGGGAGATAGTTCAGGAAGGCCAGCACCCCGGCGATATGCAGCCACCAGCAACCACGTTCTATGGCTTCCAGTGAGCCGTCAGAAAGCCCGTTGAACAGCGGTGTAAACATCCCTGAAATCCAGAATTGTCCGGTAGGCATATAATGTGCAACGCCTCTGGCCTGTAGCGCCTGGTCTGCCGTATCCATGGTCAGAAACAGGAACATCAGCACAATTTCTGTGATCAGGATATAGTTGGCATCTGAACGCGGCCATCCATCCAGGTCTTTACTGATAAAGCGTTTCAGCTTTAAAATATTCCTGCGTATTAAAAAGATGGCACAGCCGCTGAGTACCAGTACTGCCAGCACTTCAAATAAGCTGATTAATACAGGATATAAACTGCCTAATACGGGAACGAATAAACGATGTGTGCCCAGAATACCGTCGAGGATGATCTCCAGGATTTCCAGGTTGATGATCAGAAAGCCGGCGTACACAAAAAAGTGAAGTACCGCCACCAGCGGATTACGGAACATCTTTTTTTGCCCAAATGCCAGCAACAGGAGATTTTTCCATCTAAGGTCAGGATGGTCACTCAGGTCTTCATCTCTTCCCAGCAGTATGTTTTTCCTTATCTGTCCTGCCTTACGGGCAAAAAGATATACCGCTGCCCCAAAGAGGATAACAAATAATAATTCTTGTACAATTCGCATTATCTCAGATTTGACTCCCTAATTTATGTCTTTTTTAGCTGTCAGCCATTAGCTGTTAGCATTTAGTGTATTTGATTTTTTTATCAATGGCTAACTGCTAATGACGAATTGCTTATTTTTGCAACCATGGAAAACAGGAATATCATTCTAACGCAGGATATCATTCAAAAGAAAATTGAACGTATCGCTTACGAAATTTATGAACTGAACAGCGATGGTACGGATATCATTTTAGCAGGCATCTGGGATCGTGGTGTGATCATCGCCCATAAGATCGCGGCTATACTGGAACAGATATCTCCCCTGAAAACCCATATTATAGAACTGCACCTGGATAAACAAAATCCGGGTGAAGTAGTGGTGTCTGAAGAAATTGACTTCAACAATAAAGTAATCGTAGTGGTGGATGATGTGGCCAACTCCGGCCGCACTATGTTGTATGCCCTGAAACCACTGCTGAAATTTCTCCCAAAAAAAATCCAGACCGCTGTGCTGGTAGACCGCAAGCATAAATCCTTCCCACTGTCCGTTGACTTTGTAGGTTATTCACTGGCAACTACTTTACAGGATATGGTGTTGGTGGAGATGAACGGTGAGGAGATTATTTCCGCCTATTTCGAATAAGCCATCTTAAAAATAGATAGCATGTACTTTCATATGCCCCTGCGAATTGATTTCTAAAGTGGGAGCTGGAAATTTGATCATATTTAATACCTGGAACAGGACTTTGATGCCCTTTTTCCGGGTAGGGATTTTGGTAAAGTCTACATCCGGAGACAAATAAAACTGCCGTATACGCTGTAGTTCACTGTAGTCCTGGTGGATGCCATGGGAATCTGTCCAGGTGTTATCCCTGCCGCCGATCATGCCCTGCGCGCCATAGCCCACTGCAATATTCAGCCATTTTGGAATCCAGCTGTCTTTATGAAAGGCGTAAAGGTTTACAGACAGCCAATAGGTTTGACCGTTATAATTTTTCAGTGTTCTTTCCCAATAGGTGGTGCCGAAAAGCTGATCGGCTTTCTCCTGCAGCACCGGGTCGTCATAATGCTGCGGATGTGCAGAAAACTTTAATTGAATGCGTTGTTCATCCCACGCCAGTTCCTGGCTGATCAACAGGGCGGAGCCTATCGCATTAGCCCCCATATCTCCCCAGGAAAATCCCCATTCGGAAGAATAGCCATCCAGTACTTCAATAACGGATTGATAAGCGAAACCGCTAAGGCCACCTATCCAGATTTGTTTTTTACGGGGAAGTCCCGACCAGCGCCACATTTCACGGCTATATTTTCCAATGAAATAAGCACTGAAAATATGTCCAGCCTTGTCCATCTGGTTCCATTCCCCCATATCATTGAAATAATGAAACCCTGACCTGGGATAACCTTTGTACCAGGCCGTATTGAGGGCAGCAAGACTTGCACCATATAATGCCATGGTAGTGCCGCTCAGCAGCCATACATGGGAGTTAACAGTGGTATCCGGAATAGAAAAAAAAGGCACTTTTTTTTGTGCCTTGCTGCACAGGAAGGGCAGCATCAGGATCAGGATAAGCAGTGGTCTTTTCATGCGGGTTAGTGGGAATTACGAATTGGGAATTACGAATTACGGATTTGTGGGTAGATATACGTGAAGATCTTCTGCATTTATCTACTTACAAATCCGTAATTCGTAATTCCCAATTCGTAATTCTATTATTTCAGGTCCATGTCCTGAATAATGCCATTTATTTTCTGATCCAGTTCCGCGGTTACTTTATCATAGTCTGCTGCACTGTTTAGTGGCGCATTTACGCTGAAATAGAATTTAATCTTAGGTTCTGTACCGGAAGGGCGGGCAGAAATTTTGCTGCCGTCTGCCAGTAAAAACTGTAGTACGTTGGATTTAGGGAGGTCCAGTGCCTTAATATCACCGGTTTTGATGTCCCTGATCTGTTGCAGCTGGTAATCGTAGAGCGTTACTACCGGAGAACCATTGATGGTCACTGGTGGATTTTCGCGGTATCCGCGCATCATTTCGGCGATTTCCTCAGCCCCTCTCATTCCCTTTTTGGTAATAGAGATCAGGCTTTCTTTGTAATAGCCGTAGCGTACGTAGATGTCGATCAGTTCTTCGAACAATGTTTTGCCGTGGCTGCGTGCATAGGCTGCCATTTCGCAAATCATGGCTACAGAGGAGATGGCATCTTTATCCCGGATATTGTTGCCGATCATATAACCATATGATTCTTCCCCGCCACAGATGAAGTTTTCCTGTGGTTCTTTGCGGCGGATCAGGTCGGCGATCCATTTGAAGCCGGTCAGTACATTGTAGCAGGTGATATTGTTTTTGGCAGCAAATACATCGATCAGATCGGAAGTAACTACGGTTTTGGCGATGTAATCGTTTGGTTTAGCGAGGCCTTTGCGTTTGCGGGCTTCCACGATGTAGTTAAATAACAGTACACCGGTTTGGTTACCGTTTAACAGGATCCATTCGCCTTTCAGGTCTTTCACGGCAATGCCTACACGATCCGCATCCGGATCGGTACCCAGGAGGATATCGGCATCCAGTTCCTTCGCCTTTTTGAGGCCCAGGCTCATGGCTTCGGACTCTTCAGGGTTAGGATATACTACGGTCGGGAAGTTGCCATCCGGGGTAGCTTGCTCCTGTACGATGTTTATGTTGGTAAAACCATACTGTTGCAGTACCGCAGGCACCTGGGTAATACCAGTACCATGAATGGGGGTATATACTATTTTAAGATCATGTTGCTGGCGGATGATGTCCGGGTTGATAGAGAGACTGACCAGTTCTTTCTGGTAGGCTTCATCCACTTCTTTGCCGATGAGGGTGATATTGGCTTCACCGCCAGTCCACTTCACTTCATCAGGGGAGGCGATATTTTCTACTTCACGGATCACATTACCATCGTGGGGAGGCACCAGTTGGGCGCCATCGTTCCAGTAGGCTTTGTAACCATTATATTCCTTCGGGTTATGAGACGCTGTGAGTACCACACCGCCATGACATTGCAGGTGACGGATGGTGAAAGATAGTTCCGGCGTAGGACGCAGGCTTTCAAAAAGAAACACTTTGATTTCGTTGGCAGCAAAAACGTTGGCAACGGTTTCCGCAAAGAAGCGGGCATTATTGCGGCTATCATGTGCTATGGCCACCTTAATTTCGCCGGTAAAGGTTTTTTTAAGGTAATTGGCAAAACCCTGCGTAGCCATGCCAAGGGTATATTTATTCATGCGGTTGGTACCTACACCCATGATCCCCCGGAGGCCACCGGTGCCAAATTCGAGGTTGCGGTAAAAGGCGTCGTTGAGTTCATCGGGGTTGCCTTCCTGCATTTTCTTCAGTGTGGCAACGGTTTCCGCGTCATAATTCCCGTTGAGCCATTGCGATACTTTGTTTTCAATATTTATATCCATGGTTCTTTTTTTGTAAGCCGTAAATGCTAAAATGGATTGTAAAGTAAAAATAAAAAAACGAATGTTGGAAATTACAGATTCCAAAATACATTGAAAATCGCCCGTAATGGTTAATTTTGCGGCCATGAGGCGGTATGAAGATACTTATAAACAAAAAGGATTACGCAAACAGTTAGTTGATAGTATCCGTCAGAAAGGTATTACAGATGAAAATGTACTGGCGGCTATTGGCAATATTCCCCGGCATTTTTTCCTTGATACGGCTTTTGAGAGTATAGCCTACGACGACAGGGCCTTTCCTATCGGGGAAGGACAAACTATTTCACAACCTTATACGGTGGCCTATCAGAGCCAGTTGCTGGAAATCAAGCCCTATGAGAAAGTGCTGGAAATAGGCACGGGCAGTGGTTACCAGGCCTGTGTGCTGGCGGAGCTGAAAGCCAGTGTTTTTAGCATAGAACGGCAACGTAAGCTCTTTGACCAGGTAAAACTGTTTCCCTTTAAGTCCCAGTACCCCAATCTCCGTTTATTTTATGGAGATGGTTACGAAGGCTTGTCTACCTATGCCCCTTTTGACAAGGTGCTGGTAACTGCCGCGGCGCCGCATATTCCCGAAAAGCTACTGCAGCAGATGARAGTGGGAGGTAAGATGGTGATTCCGGTGGGCGGACAGGATGTACAGCGTATGTTGCGGATTACCAAGGTCAGTGACACCGAGAACGAGCAGGAGCTGTTCGACAATTTCTCGTTTGTGCCCATGCTGGCCGGAAAGAAGTAAATGATATAGAACGATAATAGAAGAGGCGGTATAAAAAGTTTAAAACCACTTTTATACCGCCTCTTCCTTTTTAAGCCATTATTTTTTAAATACTTCTTCCAGTTTCTTTTCCAGGTCCTCTCCACGCAGGTTTTGCGCAATTATTTTCCCGGTACCATCCATGATAAAGTTGGTAGGGATGCCGGAAATGCCAAACTCCAATATCGGATTGCTTTTCCATCCTTTCAGATCAGAAACATGTGTCCAGGTCAGGCCGTCTTTACCCACCGCCTTCAGCCAGGCTTTTTTATCAGTGTCCAGTGATACGCCCAGGATATCGAAGCCTTTGTCGTGGAAACGCTGATACGCTTTTACTACATTGGGATTTTCAGCACGGCAGGGACCACACCAGCTGGCCCAGAAATCTACCAGTACTACTTTGCCTTTATAGTCAGATAGCTTTACGAGTTTACCGGTAGTATCCGGAAGAGACATGACAGGACGGGCGCCTACACTCATTTTGGCGTGCTTATCGAGCGCCGCTTTGATAGCCAGCCCATAGTCTGTTTTTTTTGCCGGCTCAGCGAGCAGTTGCCAGGCCGCTGCGGCCTTTTCAGGGTAGGAATACATGATATACCTTTCCAGCACAACAGCTGCCGATGCAGGGGAGGCGGGAGACTTTTTTATAAAAGCAGTAACGGTGCTATCCAGTTCCTTATCTAAATCAGCGAATGCTGCAGTGACAGCTTTACGCTCCACGCTATCTTTATTTTTCTCTGCTGCGTCGGCACGACCATATAATTTACCGGCCTTCTGGCGGATGGCTTCCCATTGGGCATCCCATACTCTATAGAGTGGATCTGCTGAAGAGCCGGTAATTTTTGCGGCCGACATGGAATCCTTCCCGGCAATAAACGTAATGTTGCTGTTTTCCAGGAACAAAGATCCGCCACCATGCTGGTGCTCCAGCCATATGGCATATAGCTGCGGGGAACTCACTTTACCTTTAAAAGTAAACTTACCATCTTTCAGCATGGTGGAATCCGGCTTATGATCGGGGAGCATAAACGTATTCAGATATATCTTGCCGGTATCCTGGCCATGGATCACGCCATTAATCGTATAGCCCTTTCCGTTTTGTGCCTGTACAGAAAGCATACCAGTAACGGCAGCCAGCAGGGCGATTGATTTTTTCATATTAATAGTGGGTTTTGATGTTATGCTGCTTTATAGGTCATGCTTACAATTTTGCCGAATCCGGTAAATACTTTTACGTCCTGGAAATCACCCAACGGGCTAATCTTATAGCGGTACAGTTTTCCCTCTGTACCATTCCAGGTGCCTACCATTACATCGTTGCCGGTACACTGCAGGTACGTTACCTGCTCTCCGGCCGGAACCGCTTTGATTACGCGGGCTTTACCGGAAGGAATATCATACAGATGGATATTATTATTCACCAGGAAATAGATCTGCTGTAATTTCCTGGAACTGGTCATTTTGGAGAAAGTTGCCAGTTCAGGGGCATCACCCGTGATCAGTTTTTTAGCAATAGCGGGATCTGAGCGGTTGGCATCTATCTGGTATAAATAAATATTGCCGTTATCTTTAAAAATGGCATTATTCAGATAAGAAGCATTGCCCTGATCCATGGCCAACAGATCCAGCCCAATATTGCGCATGTCGAAATAACTACCCGCCTGCGGAGCGCTGAAAGCCACCAATGAAGGGATCAGGGAGGCACCTGAGAGATACACAAAGCCTTTACTTTTTGTATCATAGAAGAAAGCCGTATACGGCGTTTTTTCATCCGTATAAGGCTGCGGACCAACACCGGTATAGGAAGAGAAATAATAATCATCGCCTTTGCCGCCCGGGAAAGGAAGTGTATTCAGGTATTTTACATCTCCCGGAAAACCTCCGGCAAAACGTGCATGCAAAAGCCCGTTGTTAATCAGGATATATACACCAGTGTTAATTTGCCTGAACTTTTGCGGATGAAATACAGCCGGTGTTTCCCAGAACCACCTGGTATAATCCGTGAGCTTTGTCATTTGGGTATACTCCAGTTCTATGGCGTTATCCGCGCCAAACATCCACACGGATTTGTCGCCGTAATGGTTGGTAGTAGCTACCTGCAACGGATTGTTCAGTGTATAGTCTTTATTCAGCTCCGTGAAAATATGATGGAAAGAAGTATCTGTTCCCAGGATAATCGTCATATCCGTTTTACCGGACAGGTCTTCCATCACCAGCCATCCTTCGCTGAAACGGTTGATCACCTTGAGGTTGAAAAATTTAAAATAWGACACGCCGGAAGCCTTTACCGTTACTTTGTAAATAAGCCGGTAGATGCCGGGCTTTACGCGGATCGACTGATGCAGATAACGGGTGCTGTCCAGGATGTACACCGGGTACGCATCTTCAGAATCGTTCTGATGGATACTCCATTCATACACCAGTCCTTTGTCACCCACAGGAATAGATTCCTTGATATCCGGTTTCACTGTTAAGGTATCAAACTGCAGTACAGCAGCTACCGCCGTAGTATCGGAGATCGTAATTTCATTGATGGGTTTAACGTCTTTATTGCTGTTGTCTTTCAGGCAGCCGGACAGCGTGAGCATCAGCAGCAGTAAAACACCTGACCAGTTATATATCGACAATTTCATATTGCAACTTTTAGGATAAAGAAAAAAAGTAACAGGTTAAATGGCTGGAAAGGTTACCCGGTTGCCATTTTCGTCTATCAGCGGACCATTCTCATTTTCATACTTCACCAGTTCCACCCGCATTTTCTGCAGAATAGACATGATCTCAGAGAACTGTGCGCCGGTGCCCATCGTGATGGCAGTAGTGCCCAGTCTTGATACCATAAACTGGTGTTTGGTCAATGAATAGGCGCCGTAAAAGAAGTCGCTCCAGTCGGCCGGCTTCAGCAACTTATCCGTTATCCTTACCTGGTAATTCAGACTGTTGCCGAATCCTGCAGCAAAATCATCGGAGGAGGCTATACGAAAATAAATAGAGAACACCTTGTCTTTCATGTCTGCGGTGCGGAACAGGTATACCGGAAACTTAATCGCATATTGACCAGCCTTTATAACGGTGGGGCCTATATCAAAATGTTTTCCTTTTACAGCAGTGGAGCTGTCTGCGATCACGAGATTAAATTTTCTGTCTGCGTTTGTAGCCAGTCCGCTGATCCGGATATTGAGGTACACCGTATCTTTCAATACAGTATCAGGCTTAACCACGAAAGTATAATTGATGCTATCGGGCATTACAAAATCCCTTGAGAAATAGATAGCAGGGGCTTCTTTATACATCAGCCGCTCTTCTTTACCACATGCACTTACCAGCAGATATAATATGGCTGTTGCTATCAGCCTGGAAATATTTTTCATGTTTGATGATTTATGAAGATGCAGATATGATTACTTTCCAAACTCTATTTCCTGGTTAGGCAATGGCAGTACATACTGCGTGTTATTGATGGTACCATTCAGGGAGCCTTCAATTTTAGCCAGGTTTAACCGTTTGTAATAGAAGAAGAGTTGTCCCAGGCAGATAAAATCCTTACGATACTCTTTAAATATTTCATTCTGCAAAGTAGTTGCATCCAGGCCAGCCGGCAGTTCTGCAATGTTACGGGCAGACCTGATCTTATTCAGCCATTTGAGTCCTTCTGCAGGAGCAGGTTCACTTTCGGCTGCGATGTAATACATCTCAGAGAGCGATATTACAGGGATTCTTTTCTTCAGTTCTTCCCTGTTTTCATCTATCTGCCAGAGCTTACCGGGGAAAATAATTCCATTGCTTACACTCCACAGGCTGTTGCTCACAAAGCGGATGTCGGTGCTTCCGCCTGACGAGGTTTCGAACACTGCTTTTCTGCGTTCTTCTGTAACGGTAAATTTCTTGTAGATCTTGTCGCCGGTAGCCATCATGAAATAGCTGGTCACCGGATCCTTCAGTTTGGAAACATAGATCGCAAATATGTGTTCCGGTGTAAAGGTCCTGTCGAGATCTTTCGCATTGGCAGTCAGTTCAGCAGATGTGATGAAACGAAAGTTATTGCTGGCGATTACTTCTTTCGCGTAAGGAAGTGCATGTACTTTATCGTTGTTATAGAGATAGAGCCTTGCCAATAATGCTTTTACTGCCCAGTAGTTCATCCGGTTTTTGCGAAAGGCGAGGAAGTCATCGTTGCCACCGGGATTGGTCATTTGCGGATATACTTTCAATAATGTTTCTGCTTCTTTCAGGTCTTTTTCACAAAGCGCTATCACCTCGCTTACTTTCAAACGTGCCTGTGGTGTTACGGTAAAGGCGGTCATGTAAGGAATGGCGGTAGCATTGGCATCTGACTTTGGCGAGGGCGCATATAAGCGCAGCAGGTCGAAATGAAGGAATGCTCTCAGCGCCAGTGCTTCCCCTTTGATGATATTATAATTATCGGCAGCAAAGATGGATTTTTTGTCATCAATGTTCTTCAGTATATAATTTGTTTGCGCAATGGTGGCATACATACTCCCCCAGATATTATTGATGATGGCTGTTATGCCGGCATTGTTATATTGATAGGTAGCCGCGTAGAAAAAGTCGTGATCTATTTTCGTGGTGTTGTCGTATCCCTGCGACAGCACTTCCAGGAAGCTGAAGGTGAGGTTGGCACCGTACAGTTGTCCATCGGCTGCTTTCTGATAGCTGCCGTACAAGGCATCTTTAAATCCCTGTTCCGTAGAAAATTGTTCTGATTCCTTGATCTCTGTTTTGGGCCTTACATCCAGCCATTTCTTGCAGGAAGTAAGTGTGAGTGTGGCCGAGGAAGCTACCAGGAAAAGTATATTGCGTAGATGTTTCATGTTCAGATCCCTTTAAGATTAAAAAGTAGTTTGTAACTGTAAAGTGAAGCTGCGGCTGAAAGGATAGTCCAAACCTCTTTCCCGCTTAATACCTGACCACCAGAACAGTTGATTGGTAAAGAGTGTCACCTTGGTATCGTGCAGGCGTAACCGTGCGTTCTGCGCGTCGCTTAAACGATAGTACAGCGAAGCACTTTCGAGGCTCAGCCAATCATCTTTTTGTACAAAGCGTGAGGTGGCGTAGGTAGTAGATGTAATGGTATATCCGTTGTTATCTACAATGCCTTTGTAAAAAGTAACATCCCCCGGCTTTTTCCAGCGTTCTTCAAATACGCGGCGATCCACATTGAGATTCATATTTGCGCTTTCTACTCTGTCGACCAGTGTTTGGTTATAAGTATAGCCACCGAACCTGTAGCGGAAGTAAAGGTTTACCCCGAAGCCTCTTTTTTCAAAGTTGGTTCCGAAGGTTCCTTCCAGGGTGGCGCGGGTATCGCCTACAATTACCTGGTCCAACGGATCGTACACTGTTGTGGTAGTGCCGTTGCGGGTGCGGTAAATTTCCCTTCCGGAAGAAGGGTCGATGCCCAGTGATGGTACTGCCCATATAGCGGTAGTACTGCGGCCTTCCGCAAACCTAGCCAACGGTGCAGTGCTGAGTGAGTCTGTATTCTTTTTGTTGAGTTGTTCCAGGGTGTTGGAAATTTTCTCAATCTTATTCTGCACATGGAAACCGTTGGCAAACACTGACCAACTGTCGCGGTTACGGGGATTCGAGAAAATGGTATAACGCAGGTTTACTTCGTATCCTTTACTTACCACATCACCCATATTATCCATGTACATAGAGAAGCCGGTAGACGGAGCAGTAGTGATGGATACTACGGATCCTTTTGTTTTCTCCTGGAAATAGTTGGCGGTTATATCCAGTCGTTTGAAGAAAGTACCATCCATACCAACATTACTTTTTGCGGTTTGCTGCCAGGCAAGATTGGGGTTGCCAAAGCCCAGCAGGGAAGTACCGAGGTGATATAAATAGTCCTGGTCGGTGTAATACTTGCTGGTAGTAAGTCCAAGGTAGCTGGCAAAATTTGAGGAGCCGGTGTAGCCATATGAGTAGCGTAATTTCAGGCGGTTAATAGCCGCACTGTTTTTCAGGAAGCTTTCGTTATGAAGATTCCAGCCGCCGCCTACGCTCCAGAAGGAAGCAAAACGCTTGTTGGCGCCGAATTGTGAGGACCCATCCAAACGGTAGGATACATCCAGCAGGTAGCGGTTATCGTACGCATAGCTTAGGTTGGCGAAATATCCCAACAGGCGGGTAAGTCCTTCCAGGCCTAATGGGCGGGCACCGGTTTTATAACCATTTCCGAGTGATACCTGGTCCAGTTTATCGTTGGGGAAACCATTGATGGTATATGATTCTGAAGTCAGTTTATCCTGCCGGATGGTAGTACCCAGTGAACCAAAGAACATATGTGCTCCGAAGGATTTATTCAGGTCTGCCATAAAAGAACCGTCAATGGTGTTTCTCAGGCCATAGCCTTTGGTATAGGATCCTTTTTCATAATAGCGTTCTATGGGGATACTGTCGAATGAGGTATGCTGTGCCGGCAGGAAGTTATCTCCGCCGGTGGTAGTGCGCTGGTAAGCAAAACGGGCGGTAAATCGCAGCCATTCTTTTGCCTGCCATTGTGCAAAAAAGTTATTGGTAATATTTTGCTGGGTCGCCTGATCAATGGTGTGTAATGATACGTTATAAACAGGGTTCAGTTGTGAAGCCAGGCGTGCACCGTCGTAAAACCGGATATCTTCCAGGTAGTACTTTGGACGTCCGTCTGCATCGTAAGGCGACCAGTAAGGATTTAGTTTGGTATAGGTATAAAATGAACCATAGGGTGAGTTAACAGACTTGTTAAAATTGAGGGTGAGGTCGTTCCTGAATAAGAAATTTTTATAGCGATAGGATAAATAGGTGTTACCGGAAATATTCTGTCGGCTGGAGCCTTTCATGACACCTTCTGTGGTATTATAAGTGCCGTTGAGCCCATACAATATTGATTCGGAGCCACCTTCCACATAGAGGTTATGTGTGCTGCCAATACCATTACGCAGGGGAACATTGAGCCAGTCGGTATTGATACCTTTGGCAACTTCCGCCAGGCGGTAGTTGTATAGAAAATCTTTTCTTTCCTGCCAAACCGGGTTAGGGTAACCATTGTACAATCCAGCCTCTTTTTCCAGTTGCAGCTTTTCTTTTGAGTTAACCAGGTCATATCCTTTCAGGTCAGGTAACTCTGCCACAACACTACCGGTATAGGTTACACGTAAACGGCCTTCACGCGGCCGGATAGTTTCAATCACAATAACGCCGTTGGCTGCACGGGAGCCGTAAATGGAAGTGGCGGCAGCATCTTTTAAAATAGTTACTTTGGCGATACGATTCATATCAAAATCGTTTACCCGTTGCAGTGATACCTCGAAACCATCCATGATGAACAGTGGTGTATTGGGGCTGGTGGTGAAGTCGTATACATTGCTCTGGTTGGTTCCATTCAGACTTCCCAGGCTGTTGCCGCCTCTTACCACTACATTGGGCAATGTGTTGGGATTAGAGCCGGCATTGATGTTTTGAGGCATCTGGAAAGAAGGGTCGAGGGCACTGAGTGCACTGAGTACACTGTTACCGGATACCTTGGTCAGTTCTTCTTTGGTATAGGAAGTGGCTGCACCCGTGAAGTTTTCTGCTGGTCTGGAAAACAAACCGGTGACTACTACCGCATTCAGTGATTTGGAACTGGTGCTGAGTTTAATGGTGAGATTGGCAGATTTGCGCACTTCCACTTCTTTCGATTCGTAACCTACGTAGGTGATCTGTAATATGGCTTTACCAGCGGAAAGGGTCACCGGTAATCTAAAAGCACCTACTTCGTTAGAAGTGGTGCCATTGAGTATTTTGTTTCCCTTTTCAATAATAGTGGCGCCCACTATCTGGTCGCCACTTTTTTCATCGAGGATACGGCCGGTTATAATAGTTTGTTGTTGTAGCTCCGCCTCCACGTTGTCGGTGATACCCGGATTAGTAGCAGGTTTTACAAACAATACCACGCTGCTGTCTACCTCCCGGTAAGCCAGGTTGGTATTTTCCAGTACGGCATTCAGGGTAGCACTTACAGAGCGGCTGGCAGTGGGCAGTGTAATATGTTTGTATTTTGCTACAGCAGTTGGCGGATAAGCAAAAAGAAACCCGCTGGCCTGCTCAATTTTTTTAATGGCACTGTGGAGTGTTTCATCTCTCAGGCCAAGTGTAATTGTTTTCTTTCCCAGTTCCTGTGCCGACAGCGGTGAGGCTGGCAGGAGCTGAACGGATAATGCCAGCAGAAAAAAATACAAGAAAATGATCTTCATAATAAAACCTGTTTTGCCCTTTTTCTTAATGTATGGTTGGTTGATTCGCATAGGGACATAGCGATCCCTCACGGAGATTAGATCCATAATTCTGATGGTTGATTTTTAGATAATTACTATTAAAAAAAATGGCAACTATGCGCGGTGCACAACGCGCCGTACCGGGTGAAGATCTTCACCGATGTTATATTCCGTTTGTTGACTAATGACCGTCTATAAGCGTTTATTTATTGGTTGGCACATCCTTCGCCGTTCAGTACTACCTTATCATTCGGATAAATGGTGTACCCGGCATTTGCCACACTGCAAATAATCGTCAGCACTTTCTCCAAAGGCTGATTATGAAAAAATGATCCTGCGATGCGGCAATGTTTTAATGACTCATTGGCAAATAATATTTTCACATGATACTTATCTCCAATCATAACAGCTGCTTCTTCCATACTCACATCATCCAGGACGAGGAATTCATCTTTCCATTTCACCACTTCCATACTTTTCACCTGCGCCCGCGTCACAGTACTGGTAAGCATATTTACGGATAGCTGTTGATCCGCCACCAATACGCCGTAGCTGTTTTTTTCATCTGCTACTTTCACTTTTCCCCTGGTAACTGTTACCACTACACGTTGTTGGTCAGCCGATGTTTTTACATTAAAAGCAGTTCCCAACACCTGTGTACTGAGTTTACCCGTTTTCACGATAAAGGGTTTACCTACCACTTCTTTAATATCAAAATAGGCTTCTCCCCACAGTCTTACTTCTCTTTTATCACCTTTAAAGTCGCGGTTATATTCCAGGCGGCTGTTATCCGCCAGTAACACGGTACTTCCATCAGGCAGTCTTACAAATTTCGATTGTACTTCTACCACTTCTTCTTCTGCTGCTACTTTGGCGGCCGGTAATGCAACAGCCACCGGTGACTTTTTCTCACGGGTTTGCCACCACCAGCCCGCGAAAGGCAGTGCCAGTAAACCAGTTATCACAGCAGCTATCGCGAGCCTGCGCATACCACGGCGGCGATTCGGTTTAAGCGGAATGATGCTGGCGATATGTGATTCGGCAGACATAATATTGCCGATCATTTCATGATAACGTTCAAATGAAACATCGGGTTCCATTATGCCGCTATCCCATTCCGCATCTATCCGGTCTTTTATTACTTCATCAAAGCTGCCTTTGTTAATCATTCCCCTCAATTCATCCCACTCTTCCCTGCTGGCTTTTCCGGCAAGGTATTTATCCATTAATTCATTGAATCCAGGGTTGTTCGACATAACGATTACGATAACTTTACAGGAACTTACAGGTATCTTTCCAAAACTTACATAATAATAGACACCTGGTAAATTCCAATGGTGGAGGGTAGAAGGATATATTTTTTATTGTTATTTAATCAGGGACATTAGCAGGAGGACGCTAATGCTGCCGTTCAGGTAGCGGCGGATAGACTGTAACGCCCTGGCCATATGGGATTTCACGGTAACTGCAGAGATTTGCATGCGGTTGGCGATGTCCTCATGACTTAGCCCTTCTTCTTTGGCGAGCCGGTATACTTCCCGTTGCTGTGGCGACAATTGTTCCAGGGCGGCCCGGATAATTTCCTGGTATTGGTGTTCCTGTACGCGGTGGTCAGTGTCGTTTACCATTATATCCCTGCGCCCCAGTTCTTCGTGCGCAGCGGCTTCATTGGCCAACTTGCGAAACCGGTTAAGTACCAGGTTTCTTGTTACCACTTTGAGATAGGCATCCAGGTTCTTTATGTCGGAAAGACTTGCACGTTTCAGCCAGCACTTGAGGAATACATCCTGTACCACTTCTTCGGCGGCAGCCTGCGATCGCAGGAACCGGAATGCCACGGAATATACTTTTGTACGGTAGCGACTAAAAAGCTCCGTAAAAGCATACTCACTGCCCTGTGCTAACAGCTTCAGCATTGTATTTTCATCGTAATTACCACGGGAAGCCATATCCACCTGTATATATGATTGCCCGACAAAATAGTTTAAAATATTTTAGTAAAAGCAAAAAAGGGTTGAGTTATCCGGGTAAGGGGGCAAACAGAAAAGTATGGCTATTGTAATAGGGTGGTAACATATGCGCGCCGTATCAATATGCCTGCAAAAAAWAGCGCCTCAATATGAGACGCCTCCTTTTTCATTAAAGTCTGCCTGTGCCTTCTTTCGGTTTATCTTCTTCCTTTTTGTCCTCTTCTTCGGATGTATGTTTCTTTTTCTTGAACAGGTTAGGATCCATTTTGCCAAACCGGTACCGCACATTCAGTCGGATAAAGCGGGTGGCCCTTTTGCGGTCGTAGTCCTGTATAAAAGTAGCTGTTTCGTAATGTGAGCTGAATTGCTGCGAATTCAATATGTCAGAAATATTCAGTGCCACCACCAGCGCTTTTGTCTTCATGAACTCTTTGCGGATACCCAGATCCATACCATTCATGGCCTTGAAGGTGCCTTGCGGCTGTATCCTCGGAGAACGGAAATGGCCGCCTAATTCAATACTAAACCTGCCGGGTATACGAAACTGGGTATTACCGTTTAGTCCGTAGCTGAAGTTTTCGTTATTGACGGTAATGCTGGTGAGCTTATTATATTCCAGGTTCAGGTTGGCCCATACCTTCCACCATTTAGTCAGGTTTAAGCTGTAGGACACGTTACCGCCTATATTCTGCTGGGTGGCCAGGTTCATAGGTTTGGTGGTGGTTACACCTGAAATGGTGTCCAGCGTACTGATACGGTCAATGTTGTCATTGGTTTGCGCATAGTAGGTACTTGTGCTCAGGTAATTATTTGATTTAGGATAATACACCGAGTAGCTGACTTCAAATTTATGAGACAGCGCGGGCTGTAGTTCCGGGTTTCCCGTCCGGATGTTTTGCGGATCGGAGTTATTGATATACGGTAGCAGTTGATCAAAATTGGGCCGGTCTATACGGGTAGAGTAGTTGAATACCAGGCTTTGGTTTTGATTCTTTGGTAAATTATACTTTAGGAATACGCTGGGAAACAGGTTAAAGAAGCGGTTATTCACGGTGGTGTCCCTGGTTACAGAATAGCCTTTCAGGTAAGATTGTTCTGCACGTACCCCTACCTGGTAACCCAGGTTGCCAATGGCGTTTGCAAAGTTGATGTATGCGCCGTAAATGTCTTCTTCATAATTATACTGATTAGACAACGTGGGGCTTACTACGTAATTTTTCTCCGTCCAGTCGTACAGGGAGGCGATATAGTTATTGTCGATATGCCGCATAGTGGCTTTTACGCCGGTTTCCAGCTTACCTTTTTTCCCAATGGGAGAAGTGTAGTCCGACTGCATATTCCAGAAGCGGTTACCATTGTTGCTGTTATTGCTTTGTTTATCCGCATTGGGCAGGGTATCTACTCCTTTGTACTGATATTGTGTGTTATAGCTGCTGGTATTGTTGCTTTTATTGCCGCTGTAGCTGACATAAGCCGTCAGCTCCTGGTTTTCTTTCGCAAAAGTATGTTTGTAGTTAAGATTGGTGTTATTGTTATTGTTGTGGTTATCACTGTTGTTATCCCGGTTTCCGAAACGCAATGTTTCTCTTTTTTCATCCATGTAATTGAGGTAGATGTTATCCTCATTATCGCTCTTGCTGAAATTTAATCCCTGGGAGATCGTAAAGGTATTATGATCGTCCATAAAATAATCGAAGCCAAAGCGTCCGCCATTGTTGCTGTTATTGTTAACGTTTTTACTGGCCTGGGAAAAGAAGGAAGTATTACTGCTGTCAGCTACCAGGTTTTGGCGTGAGCTGAGGCCGCTGCCGTTTACGTGTTCGTAGCGACCGTTATAGTTGCCGAAGAAATTAAAACGTCTCATACGCAGACTGGCATTTACGCTTCCGTTGGCTTCGCCGCGGGTGGCGCCACCTGCATTGAACATGACGTTATAGCCAAAGGCTTTATCTTTTTTCAGTACGATGTTGATAATACCGCCGCTGCCGTTCGCTTCGAATTTAGCAGAGGGGTTATTGATGACTTCCACACGATCAATACTTTCTGCCGGGATCATTTGCAGCGCGGTTTTGGCATCTCCGAAAGGAGAGGGTTTGCCATCTACATAAATGGTCACGCTTTTACCTCTGAGGGTAATGTTATCATCTATGTCTACATCTACGCTGGGGATATTTTTTAATATATCCGTTCCCGTGCCCCCTTCTGCATTAATCATGTTGCCTGCATCAAATACCTGCCGGTCTATCTGCATGGAGAAAGCTGGTTTTTCTGCTTTGATTTCCACGGCATTCAATACTTTGCCGGCAGATTGCAGGCGCAGGGTTCCGGCGAGTGTATTTTTTCCTTCCACTACACGGATGGCTTTCTCCATTTTTTCGTAACCCATGAAGGTGATACGTAAAACATATATACCAGGAACAATATTATTGAGTGTGAAATTGCCGGTGGGCGTGGTATATGCACCAGTCACCATCGTAGAATCTGCCTGTTTGAGCAATACTACAGATGCGTATTCAATGGGTTTCCCGGTAACAATATCTGCTACTTTGCCGGTAACTTTCAATGCAGCCGGAATTGTCGTTTGTGCGTTGACGTTATACGATATAACAAACAGCACGAACATGAGTGATAGAAAATTTCGCATGCGTGGATTTAGCAACTTTATAAGTGATACAACAACACCGTAAAAGTAATAGGCATAAGCTTAAACGTTAACGAAATATGATGAGTGGTAGCTAAAAAAACATGGCCGGCAGCAATGCAGTTGCACTACTAACCGGCCTGTGGTTTGCATTCACCTTCTTTAATATGTTCTAGAAGCTCTGCATGGGATCCCCCATCTGCTGGTCACTTCCCTGATCTTTCTTTTTCTTTTTGAATAAGGATGCATCAAACTTACCGAAGCGGTAGCTGAAGTTCAGTTTGAGTACACGTGATTCGCGTTTGCGGATATAATCCTGTGCGAAGCCCGGAGACACCTGGTTTAGCTCATACTGACGGGTATTGAAGATGTCGGATAAGCTGAGTGTCAATGAGGCCGCTTTATTTTTCAGGAAGTCTTTTTTCACTGCAACGTCAACGGTACTAAAGCCTTTGATAGTACCTTGTGCGGAAGATGGAATCTGGTTAAATCCACCACCACCGCCTCCGCCGCCGCGACCTCCGCCACCACCACCGCCTCCGGATGAAGGAAGCGCAATAGTAGGTGCCTGATAAGTGGCATTTACCTGTACGGTAAAGTTAGCAGGTAACTTTGTTTCTGAATTTATTTTAGCAAACCAGCTAAATCCATTGTTATCAAAATTCTGACCATTGGCATTCACCTTCATATCTGTTTGATACAGGTTCACGTTGCTGGTAAGATCCCATCCTTTTAAGATCTGATTTTTTAAGGTCAGCTCGGCACCGTAAGAGTTACTTCTGTTGGCGTTGATGTACTGTGTTAGCAGCGTATCTGCACCAATAGGCGTGCTGATGGTAGAAATCATATTATTGGTATTCCTGAAATAGATGCTGCCAAGGAAGTTACTGTTGGCCCAGTTTTTTACGTAAGAAAATTCAAAGCTATTGGTATATTCCGGTTTCAGGTTAGGATTCCCTTCGCGTTGATTTTGCGGATCGCTGTAATCGCGGTAAGGAATCAGCTGAAAGAAGTTAGGTCTGTTTACGCGGCGTGAATAGTTCAGTTGCAGTTCCTGATCGTGTTTTAATTTTTCCGACAGGAATAAGCTGGGATAGAATCCAGGTACGGCTTTGGTAGGTTTGTATTTCGTGCCTTCATTTTCTCCTGCATATACATATTGCTCTACGCGTAAACCTGCCTGGTAGCCGAAGTTGCCGATGGTACTGGCAAAATTGGCGTAGCCTGCATATATTTCTTCGTTGTATTTATAGTTGTTGGATAGCAGTGGGTTGTTGATAAATTTACCGGTGATAGTATCTTTATCAAATACATCGTACAAACTGGTGTAGTCACGCAAAGTGGCTTTGGCTCCCAGTTCCAGCTTACCATTTTTTCCGATGGGATTGGTGTAATCCGTTTGGAAAGTCATGAAAGTTGTTTTACCGGAAGTAGTGTTGTTTTGCAGCAGTGCTTGTCCCAGTGGATCTCCCATGGCATTTTTTGCCTGTGTGAGATAGTCGCCGCTACGGCTGTTGGAACTCTTGTTATAGTTGATGTCTGCTGTCCATTCTTTATTGGGTTGCGCAAAAGTATGTTTAAAACTCAGTGTAGTCRTGTAGTTCCGGAAGTTGAAGTTGTTATTGTTTAAACGATCACTGATACCGGTAACCACATGATTTTTATCGGAGAAGGTGCTGGAGAGGTCTTCGTTATTTTTGAAATCTCCTGCAACGATATTTTGTGCCACCGAAATGGTGTTGCGGTTATCGAGCATATAATCCAATCCAAAACGTCCGAACTGAAATAGTGGTTTACTGGTGCTGTTGCTGTTCTGGAAGAGGTAGTTGGTATCTGTTACTGCACCGCTGCGGTAGTTGCTGCGGTTGGTAGTACCATCGGCCCAGTTGTGATTGGAGTTGATATTGTAGTTGGCAAATACGTTGAATTTTCCCTGGCGTATATTGATATTACCACCGCCGTTGTATTTGTTGCCCGTACCTGCGCCAATGTTTACTGCGCCATTGAAACCGGCTTTGCGGTTTTTCTTCAGCACAATATTTAGTATTCCTGACATTCCTTCTGCGTCATATTTAGCAGATGGATTGGTGACGAGTTCAATACTTTCGATGGCATCTGCCGGAATCTGATCCAGGGTGAGGGTAGAAGGTTTACCATCTACAAAAATATTGGGAGATGCATTACGTACGGTTACATTACCGTCCAGGTCAACATTTACGGAGGGTACATTTTTTAGTACATCCTGTGCGGTACCACCAACACTGGTAAGGTTGCGGTCTACGTTAAATACTTTTTTATCTATGCCCATGGCAAAGGCGCTCTTTTGCCCGGTAACTTCCACGCTTTGCAGTGTTTTTACATTCTGCGCCATTTTTATGTTACCCAGGTCCTGTTCCAGTGTTTGAGCGGTGATCATCACCTTCTTCTGCAGGCTGGTATAACCCATGAAATTAACGCGCAGGATCATTGGGCCAAAGGGGAGGTTTTCCAGGCTGAAGTCGCCATTTGATTTAGTGAGCATCCCGGTTACGAGGGAGGAGTCCCGTTGCTTTAATATGGTAACGGAGCCGTATTCGATTGGTTTCCCGGTTTTGGCATCGACCAGTTTACCGTACAAGTGACCAATCTGCGGCATGTTGGGTCTTCCCTGTTGTCCTTGTCCCTGCTGGGGGGCTGTTGCTTTAGGCGCCTGTGCAAAGGCGTTTACCTGCCACAAGAGTATACCAGCAATTACTGCATAGCATTTTTTCATCCTTATCGGTTTTTATCCGGACTTTCTTCTCAGATAAGGACAAATGTATCGGGGTACAGGTATGAATGGTTTGAGATTGTGATGAGCGGAATGATTGTCCGCAGGAAATCACAAAAATGACCGCTAAGAGGTCTTAACAGTAGTTAACAGAGTTGTCTTTTATCGTTTGTAACCCGGGTATATAAAGGTTATAACAGGGAGATGCCCAGGCAAATTAATCCGGTAATTAAACCGCTGATAGCACCCAGCATTTTGAAGCTTTGCAGTTCTTTTTGCAGTAGACCATGGGTGATGGCTTCCAGTTTATCTGTGGAGATACCTGCAATTTTTTGTGATACTATTTTTTCCAGGTCCAGGTCCTGTTGTACATTATCGAGGTATTGGCTGATCAATAATGGAAACAGGGTGTCGAGTTCTGCAACGAGATGGGTTTTAATCTGGTTCACGATACTGTCGCCAATGAACATGGAAAGTACCGGCATGGCTTTAGGTAGTTTTTCCCGTAGAAAAGTATCGAGGTGTGCTTCTACTAACGGAATAATATTTCTGATCTTCTCCGGATCGGTGAGTTTGGTTTTGATATCGTCAAAAGAAAATAATTGTTTACCTACCAGCGCACCGAGACTATTAGCCAGTTGGGCTTGTCTTTTAGGGAATAAGCCTTGCAGGGTGAGGAAGCCTAGTTTAACGGGTTTATATGGACGGAAAAGGAGGGTTACAGCGAGACTGTTGAGTAACCAACCAATGACAGCAGCGATGAGGGGAAGGAAAAATATCATTATGTGTTATTAATTTTCAGGTTTGCACAAATGTAGAAAATCAATAGGCAAAACAAATAATTAAAAAACAAAGTGGGTGCTGATGAATTAATTATTTTTAATGTAATTATTATCTATACCCGTAAACCGATTGAAGTAAATGGCGATAATAAGATGGTTTTGTTTGCCAGCTTTTATTTCATTGGCGAATTATTAGGGACGGATTTTATGGGGGGATAAAAGTTTCTTCCTGCTGATTGTTTTTTTGCTCCATTTGAATAATCAATATGTATAGTTAAGGGTAGAATTAACTATACATATTGAGCATTAAGCTTATCTCTGATTAAGTCAGCCTCACTCTGGCGCAATTCCTTTTCAACGATAAATTCTTTGAGTTTATGTGAAGCAGTAACGATCTTCATTTTGCCATCGGGATACTCCATGTAGTATTTTCCTGCTGGAAGATTTTTATCATACATCATGAATGTCTTGCCTTGCTGTAGGCTTTCAGCCCGAAGTCTTATAACAGCCATCTGGGCTCTTTTTCTATTTCTGTTAGGGGTCTCATGAAGTGGTTGGTTTTTTAGGAAGAACAATTGGGAATAATACGTCTAAAGAATTTAAAACAAAAAAGGCTTCCTTTTACAGAAGCCTTTTCATTTTTTTGGGTGATTGAAGGGTTTCGAACCCTCGACCCTCAGAACCACAATCTGATGCTCTAACCAACTGAGCTACAACCACCATTTCCTAACGGTTACCCCGTTTTTCGGAGTGCMAATATAAGAGAATCTTTTTCTACTAAAGAAATTTTTCTCCATATTTTTTCAGATAATATTTTTCCTTCGGAAGAAGTATCATTTTTTGTTTGCCATTCTCAAATCCCCCCGAATTGTCTTTAGCGCCGCTGCTATGGCCGGTTCCGACCTCCGGCCTATCTTCATCATCTCCGCATCAAGTCCACCTCAAGTCCACCTCTGCTGCACTGCTTCTATATGTACATAGCGGGTGTGAAGCATGTGCTCGACGGTGTCAACATAATGAGTATTGACTATAATGATGGGTGTTTTATGCTTAAAATTCACACTATCCTCGAAGTTTTCAACCTGGTCCCAGGTTACTGTCAGCATTGATTTACGAGAGGTATAAAAACAAAAAAGGCTTCTTTTTACAGAAGCCTTTTTTAACGGTTGGGTGATTGAAGGGTTTCGAACCCTCGACCCTCAGAACCACAATCTGATGCTCTAACCAACTGAGCTACAACCACCGTATTTCGTTGTTGGGAGTGCAAAGATAAGCGAAACTATTTTTAAATTCCAAATACTTTGAATAAAAAAATTTCAAGGAATTACACATGAAGAGAAATTTATAAATGAATGAAGTGGAAAGCAGGAGAGATAAAAGGGGCCTGCAATAGGAGATGGGACAGATGAAAATACCCTTGACAGATCAGCATTTATATTTTTAGGGGAATGAATTTATGTATTGCAGAATCATTTTCCAGGTACCTGAAATCCTTTCCACAGAGATAAAAAATGTATCCACAAAATTGAACAATATCTGCACTATAGATTCCGGCCTAAAGTGAATGCAGGCACAGCCTTTCTTCCTATTTTTCATAATTTCCACTCTCTTTTGCTCACTTCAGGAAAAGGTGTATCTTTGCGCACTTTCCCATTCCATTCCCATTTTTATAAGTAGTTGATAACCAACTGAATGTTGTTTTTATGGCATCGTTGAAGCCCCTGTTTTCGGGTTTCCTGATGTCGTCAAGCCTGGATATGTTAACCAGACAGGAAATTTTTTAGCATTACTGTGCCACTATTGTTTTGTTTATAGAAGTATTTAATATTTAATTGTATATACATTATGGATCAGCTTAAACTGAAGTTGCAGGAGTACTATCAGCGTTACCAGCAAATGGATCAACGGGTGAAGCCTGGAAAGGAGGAGCCTGGTTTTGAGGACGTGCTGGACATGGAAAATGATATTCTTTCACAATTTGGATTGCCTACATCCCGGCGTTTTGTGCAGATACTGCATGATTTTGTGCATCATGGGCACGTAAGTGACCAATTGGTGGATTATGTGAGCAAGAAACTGCGTGCTGCCGCACGTAAGTACCTTTTGGCGCCAGTTATGTCAGATATTGATCTTTTGGAAAGTGGCCGCGAACAGAAACGCAGCCCTTATGATGTACTGCCTGAACTGGGATACCCGGCCCAGGAGTACGCATTATTTCTTGTAGGAGAAATCTTCTATCGCCGTAACATGGCTGCAGGAGATATTTTGGATGAACTGAAAAAAATGCAGCATTTCGACAGCTGGAGTGATCTGATGCTGTTAAGTAAAATACATAACCATACTACACATGAAGTTTACGCCAAGCTGAAAAAGCAGGAGCTGCGCTTCATCGATGAGTTCATACAGTTTACCCGCCGGCAGGAGCCTTCCCGCCTGGTAAACAAGCGCGCTACTCCACTGGAAGATGGTTATACACCCAACTATAAAACGATTACCAAAGTGCAGGTAGAAGACATCATCTTTGATGAACAAACTACCCCCAGCTTATTTGGTAAAATAAAAAGTGGAAGAGGATATGCCCGCATCACCATCAGCCTGGAATTTTCAGAACTGAACCAGATCCTGATGAGCAGCGATGAACTGGGTGTTGAAATCAGCAATCATATTAAAAAACGCCTGGCCAATCCGGCAGCAGAGAAACCAACGGTGATAGATATACGCGCAGAATTCGGCGATGTATTGAAACTGGATAACTGTTACCTGGAAGTATACAAACCCCAGCACAGAGAAGGGAATAAGTGGGTAGAAGATAAAGACAACTTCTACTTCGTTGATAAAATTCTTACTAAAAAAGAATTTGAAAAACGCACCAAAGAAGCAGAAGTGAAACGTAAAATACAAGAGTGCCTCGAACTGATTGGTGGTTCCTATGTATATTATCAACGCCTGCGCCGCTTAGGAATTACAGATGAAGAAGCCAAGCTGCGCGCTGGTTTACAGGACGAACTGTTATTTAAATTATCCTACTTCCTGAACAAGGTAAAAGAATAATATTTGATGCGTGTGATGATCTGTGAAAAGGATCATCACACGTTTTTTTACAACAACCCTATCCCTAATGTAAGTACGCCTGCACCCAACAGGAATACACCTGCATATAATATCCCAATCCATTGATTCGGCTGCGTTCTTTCCTTGCCTGCAGCTGCCGCAAAAAATCCACCACTAATCAGTATAGTACCAAATGGAATACTTATTCTTACTGCCCATGTAAGTGCATTATCTAACGTAACTGCGTCTGTGAGCAACTGGCAAACCAGGGATAATATGACCAGCACACCGGCATGTGCATGACCGGCCCGGAACATGGATCGTTGAAATGGCGTAAGTGCCAACTGATTCATTTTTCCACTGAGGATCTTTAACAGGAAATATCCGCCGAATTGAATGGTAGGAATGGTGATGAGAATGAGTCCACACATTAGTCTGGTTGAAGGTGTCATAGCTGTAGTATTTAGTCGCGGCAAAAGTAAATGCTTAAAAGCGGATGGACCTTAACAAATGTTAGTTTATTCCTTTGCCGGAATTTTTTATGTTTGAGGAAAAAATAATGGAAGAACTCACACTCGGCGTTGGCTCAAGGGTACAGCACGCACATTTTGGCCCCGGGGTAATTGTAGCGGTGAAATACGCCCAATACCGCGTTACCTTCATGGATCATGGTATTAAGATGATCGACAAGACGGATCCACTCTTTGAGGTACTGGTGGCGGAGAATACCACCTCCGAAGTGGAAACCGCTTCAGAGGTGGAAACATCTATATTGAAGATCCTGCGTTTGTGGGGAGGCATTACAGAAGTGGTGCCACTGGGCGATCGCTGGAAGGGGGGCAACCTGGTGTTGCAACCGGGTGATCCCACCCTGAAAGCAAAGGAGCTGCCTATTGATACCTTCTTCCATAAAATAGTCATGCTGCGTGACCGGTTGCGTGTGCTGGAACAAAACATCAACAGCCATAAAGTGCTCACAGATGAAGAGAAGGTAAATATGCAGCAGTATATTACCCGCATCTACGGCTCCCTGACTACTTTCAATGTATTGTTCAGAGATAAGGAGCACTGGTTTACCGGTGAGAAAGGCAGCAATGATTAGTTGGCGTTTATCTTATAAATCTGTTCCAGTTCCCATCGGTAAGGTTCGAACATATGGTGGATGAAAATGTTTTTTCCATCAAACGGAAACAGTTCATCATAGCCCTTTACCGGGTATAAGATGATGGGCGTGCCTGCCGGGGTATAATTGTGACTGGTTACAAAATCCGGTTGCTGATACTCCGGTAGTACCTTTCTGACACGCTTGTAGGCGAACTTGCCCAATACCCGCTGCATACGCCTGGAAGAGCGTTTGGTAGGACGATCCAGGCGACCATACATGTAATTGAGTACGGCGCGTATGGCCCATTTCTGATCTTTCAGAGAGCCTTTAATATTTGCGAAAGGACTTACCGCATTGAAATCCCTGGTTGTTTGCAGTGAGAACGGTGTTTCAGGCACCCAGTCGCGTGCATTGACTACCCGCAATCCCCAGCCTCCACGGGTAATGAAATCATAGTCGTATGCATAGTACAGGTTGCCAGGCTTTGGCGCTGCACTGGCGTACGTTTTGAACACAATATCTTTTGGAAGTCCATCCGTGTACTCAAAATAAGAGCGCAGCAGAAAAGAGATGGCGCCACCCTGGCTATGTCCGAAGATGATATATTCGTGTATGCCTTGCTGATAGTACTCGTTTATTTTACGTTTAATTTCAGGTCCCATAGCAGCTACTGCCAGCATCCATCCGGCATGTATGTAAGCTCTTGGATCTTCTGCCACTTTATAAGGTACTGCAGTACTGTCATTTAATTTCACCGTACCCTGCGATGGAATCATGCCTGCATAAAAGTTTTCCAGCCAGGACGTACTACTACCAATGGTGCCACGGATCACAATAATACCCACGCCATCTTTTCGCTTCCACAAATCCCAACGGTTCACCAGGCCTGATTCTTTAGCACGATAAATCAACTCACAATCGCGCGGCGGATTACTCTTCACTTTGGTCCAGGGCGTATCTCCCATCCGTTCTGCCAGTTTTAACAATTCGCCGTACTCCGATGGGTTAAAGTTGGGCTGCAGTTGCTGGGAAAAAGTTTGATTTCTCCCGAAAAATAAAAATAGAAAACAGATCAGTAAAATACGGTGGACCATAGATAAATATGAATTACAAATCATGAATGCCGAATGAAATACTAATAAAAGCACTTCACTTTAAGATAAAATAAAACAATTCGCACTGTTTCATTGTTCTAAATGCGTTTAACTTTCAGGCCTAAATTACTTTAAATATGGCAAAGAGAATTGAGCACGATTTCCTCGGTGAAAAAGAAATACCACAAGATGTATATTACGGTATTCAAACCCTGCGTGCAATTGAGAACTTTCATATTACCGGTATTCCCCTGATGGTGGAACCCGTTTTCGTACAGGCGTTAGGCTATGTAAAAAAGGGCGCAGCCATGGCGAACCGCGATCTGGGGGTACTGGATAAAAATATCGCGGAGTATATTATCAAGGCTTGTGATCGCGTGATTGCGGGCGAGTTTAATAACCAGTTTCTGAGCGACCTGATACAGGGCGGCGCAGGTACTTCGGTGAATATGAATGCCAACGAAGTTATTGCGAACGTAGCCCTGGAAATGATGGGGAAGGAAAAGGGACAATATGAATTCTGTCATCCCAACAACCATGTAAACTGCTCACAGTCTACCAACGATGCTTATCCTACCGCTTTTCGCATAGCGCTCATGAATAAACTCACCGGGTATAAACTCACCCTGAGTGAGCTGGCAGACGCTTTCGGCGCTAAAGGAGTGGAGTTTAAAAACGTACTGAAAATGGGACGTACCCAGTTACAGGATGCGGTGCCTATGAGTATGGGCGATGAGTTCAAAGCCTTTGCTACCAATATCAACGAAGAGCTGTCCCGTGTGGAAGAAAGCAAACGACTTATCTCTGAAATAAATATGGGTGCCACCGCCATTGGTACGGGCGTAAATGCACCTAAGGGATATTCCGAACTGGTCACCAAATACCTGGCGACTATTACCGGTTTGGATCTGATACTGGCTGGAGATCTGATAGAGGCTACTTATGATACCGGCGCATATGTGCAATTGTCTGGTGTGCTGAAACGTACAGCTGTAAAGGTTTCCAAGATATGTAATGATCTGAGGTTATTATCTTCCGGCCCACGGACAGGGTTAAACGAAATTAACCTGCCTCCCATGCAGCCGGGATCTTCTATCATGCCGGGCAAAGTAAACCCGGTAATACCAGAGGTGGTGAACCAAACTGCTTTCTATGTGATTGGCGCTGATCTGATGGTGACCATGGCCGCAGAAGCAGGACAGTTGCAGCTCAACGTAATGGAACCTACTATTGCTTTCGCATTGTTTACCGCCATTACTTATATGAATAATGCCTGTCAGACGCTGAAAGATAAATGCGTAGTAGGTATCACTGCCAATGCAGACCGTACCAAAGAAATGGTGATGCATAGCATCGGTATTGTAACACAGCTGAATCCTATTATCGGATATGAGAAATGCTCCGCTATTGCACGCGAAGCATTGGAAACAGGAAAGTCTGTTCATGATCTGGCGGTGAAAGAAAAGAAATGGGTAACACAGGAAAAGTGGGATGAAATTTTCACTTTCGACAACCTGATAAGACCCCAGTTTATTCAATAAAATACGCGGGCAGCCACCGTCTTCCGGCAGGCTGCCCGTATGTTCCGGCGTTCTCTCTTTGCCGGAGCCTGTCTGTAGTGTAGAAACATCCGATCATTATCATCAGATATACACGCTTCATATGATCTGGTTACAATTTGCAATTTTGCTTGGGGCTATCCTTGTTGGCGCCCGCATGAAAGGTATTGGGCTGGGAGTGATGGGAATGGTGGCATTAGCCATTTATATATTCCTGTTCCGCATGCGGCCTGCAGATCCTCCTATTGATGTAATGCTGATTATACTGGCGGTAGTGAGCACTGCGGCTACGTTGCAGGCCGCCGGTGGAATGGATTACCTGGTAAGACTGGCAGAGAAAATTCTGCGCAGCAAGCCCTCACTGATTGTATTGCTGGGACCACTGGTGACTTATCTGTTTACCTTATTTGCAGGCACCGCACATATTACTTATTCGTTGTTGCCTATTATTGCAGAAGTATCTACCAAAAAAAGAATACGCCCTGAAAGAGCATTGAGTATTTCTGTTATTTCTTCTCACCTGGCTATCACGGCCAGCCCTATTTCCGCCGCTACCGCTGCTATATTAACTATCCTCAGTGGGAAAGTGGAGTTGCTGGAAATCCTTAAAGTATGTATTCCTGCTACGATTGTAGGAACATTGGCAGGTGTGGCGGTATGCTGGAAAATGGGTAAGGACCTCGACAAAGATCCCTTGTTCCTCGAAAAGATGAAAGACCCTGAGTTTGCAGCCAGCATTAATTCAGATACGGAATCTGCCAGGGTGCCGCTGTTACCGGGCGCTAAAACTTCTGTACTGATTTTCGGGCTGGCGGTATTACTGATTGTACTGGTAGGAGCTTTTCCAGATATGTTGCCTTCTTTCGGAGAAGGTACCAGTAACCTGGCCGTAGATGCTGCCGGCAATATCAAAATGTCTGCTGTGATAGAACTCGTGATGCTGGCCGCTGCAGCCGCTATTATGCTGCTTTGCAGAACCACTACCGCTGCAGTAGCGAAAGCAAGTTTATTTAATTCCGGTGCGCAGGCAGTGGTATCTATTTTTGGTGTGGTATGGATGAGCGCTACTTTTATGCAAACCAACACCGATATCATAGAACATGCGTTGGGTGATATGGTGCGTGCTGCTCCGTGGACATTTGCTATTGCTCTTTTCCTGCTCAGCATCCTGCTTTTCAGTCAGGCTGCTACTACCAAGGCACTCATGCCATTGGGTTTGTCACTGGGCATTATTCCTCCGCACCTGGTGGCCATGTTCCCGGCAGTAAATGGCGACTTTGTTTTACCCGGCTACCCTACACTGCTGGCGGCCATCAACTTTGACCGTACAGGCAGCACACATATAGGTAAATACCTGGTGAACCATAGCTTTATGTTACCTGGCTTTGTGAGTGTAGGTGTTTCTGTAGCAGTGGGTTTCCTCCTGGCAGGGATACTGTGGTAGCATTTTTACAGGCAAACAATGACTCCCGAAATCTAACGATTATGCATATCCGCAAATGGTTAATGGCGTGCATGCTATTGTACGCATTTACTGCATCTGCACAGCAGCAGGAATCTGCGAATGATACCCTGCATACCCCGCTGATACCGGTAAACAGGCAATCATTGCTGAATAATGTAGACGTCATCGCCAATATGCGTTTCGCCTTTCGCAATGCCTTTGAAAACGGTACTTATACAGGTTCCCGTTTTGTGAATGAACAGTTCCGGCTGGAGATCAAAGGCAAAGTAGCAGATAAGCTGTATTTCCGCTTCCGTGACCGCTACACCCGTGATCCGGTAACACAGTCTATTGATAACCTCAGCAGATCTACTGACCTGGCCTTTGTACGTTTCGATCCCAATGAAAAATGGAAAATATATGCCGGTAAATTATGTGCAGATTGGGGCGGCTACGAGTTTGATGCAAACCCGATCGATATTTACGAATATTCCGACATCATCGAATATTCCGATAACTTCCTGACAGGCGCCGGGCTGGGCTTTTTGCCTGATAAGAATAATGAATTCACTTTTCAGATACTAAACAGCAGAACCAAAACATTTAAGGAATTGTATGATTCTATTCCCGGTATCAGTGAAAGTAAATTTCCTTTTGCCGCGGTGATCAACTGGCGGGGTAATATGTTTGACGGCAAGTTCAGCACCATCTGGTCTTACAGTATCTTTAAAGAAGCTACCCATCAGTACATGAACTACATTGCATTGGGCAACCAGCTTTCTTTAAATCGTTTCCGTCTGCAATATGATTTTAAATTAAGTCTTGAAAACCTGGATCGTAAGGGACTTGTGAGCAGCTTTACCCCTGATAAAAAAGCAGTGCAGGGCGTGAAATATATGAGCCACTGGCTGAGTGCTGACATACAACTGAGCAGGATTGTACACCTGGCCTTAACCGGCATGGTGGATTTTGCCTATTGGGATGGGAACCCTGACCCCAACAAAGATAAAAAACTGCGCACCGCCTGGGGATATATACCTGGCATAGAAGTATACCCGCTTAAACATGTGAACCTGAAAGTATACGCCAATATGATAGGACGAGTATACCGGTATACCGACTACGCACAAACGAAATTAGGAATGGTGAACAATGATAACTATCGTTTCTCAATAGGGATTGTAACGCCGTTGTTGATTTTATAGCCATTAGCTTTTAGATTTTAGCAAAAAAAATGCAGCGGAGAACATAGCATATGATTATCTCCGCTGCATTTTTTTTGCTAAAATCTAAAAGCTAATGGCTAAAAGCTAACAGCTGCTAAAATTCCTGTTCCAGTCTGCCTACGCTTCCATCATCTCCTATACCTTCTACGACTACACGAAAACGTTTGGTGAAATCGTTGTTGTAGAATTGGATCCTGGCAGTGTGTGTGAGCGTATCAACGGCTACGTTTGGATTCCAGTAGAGCGTGAGGCGTTTATCAGGTAAAGCATGTACTTCTTTCTTAACGGAGTAGTCAGGAGAATAGAACTGCTTCACGATGGTATAACCCGCTTTCTTATAAAGTTTAAAGCCTCTGATGCTTGGATCATTTTTAGGAGCGTTGTCGCCACCTTTCTTCGTGTATACCGCAATGGCGCCGTTGGCACCACCAAATCCACCCATAAACGGAGGGCGGAATACTTTGATGAGGGCGATATCCTGTATGGAGAGGGTACCCAGCATGCTTACATCAGATTGCATTTCATTGAGGTATAAGCCTGGTTTGCCACCACGCCACGACAATGAAGGGTTATTCAGATCCCCGGTAATCTGCAGTCCTGCTACTTTAGATTGCAGGTACTGGAATACGTTGAGTGCAATCGGATTTTCCTTGGTCAGGTCAAACGTATAGCCGTCACCACCGGAGAACATACCGGAGGTATAGCGTTTTTCGGTGGTTTCTTCCGGTTTAACTTTTGTGGCATTGACGTTTACTTCTTTCAGGTATACCGTTTTGTTGTTGATAGAGCGGTTTACTTTGTTACCTTCCGCTGCATTGGCCAGGAACTGCTTCAGGGCATTATTGTCTATTGCTGGTGGTATCCGCAATGGATAAGGTATTTTAACCTGGGTAGGGCGTTCGAAGAAGTGGTTATCGAACTTCACATTTACATCTACTCCTTTTTTTACGAGGTCATTACCCTGGTAGTAGATATAGGCCGTATCCGGGAACACCATGTTGGCAATTTCGAATTGACCTTTATCGTTGATAGGCGCAGAGGCGAACATGGAGGAGCTGTCTATCGGCAGGCGGATGATCATATCCAGTTTACCGGTAGGCATAGGGCGGCCATTCAGCATGGTTGCTACTCCTTTCATCAGCAGCCCTTGTTCGTAAGGGAATCTGATTTCCGGGAATTCGTTGTTCAGGATCTTTTCCCAGGCAAACCGTCTCCAACCGTTGGTCATCATTACGAGGTCCAGGCCACGGAGGGTGGAATCGGCATCGTTACGGAAATACCAGGACGGATTGTATATATATCCTTTTAGGTCGGAGGTCAGCAGGAAAGTAGAAACGATGTTGTTTGAATTTTTATCTACCGGTACAGCATCCGCATCTGTAATCGCCATGGATATGCTGGTTTGCAGCGTGTCTGGCAGGCGGATTTCAATGGCATTTTTCGCTCTGGGTTCTTTGTGGGTATCAGCGTCCAACACATCCATTTGCAGGAGGTCATTTTTGCGGACGAAGGTGAGTCGTTCAGAGAGCGGCATACCCGATTTAGCGAACAGGGTAATTTGCAGGATACCTGAAGGCAGATGGTCTGCCGGGATAAAACCACTGATCCGGCCTTCGCCTACATCCAGACTGGCTTTGTATACCAGTTGGGAGCCCATTTGAGCTACAATCACGAGGTCATTAAAGGCAGTATCGCTTACATTACCGGGAACGGCCTGGTAAAAGATACGGGCGCCTTTATTGAATACTTTCAGGGATGCGCCGGTAGTTACCGGTGCTGGCAGGGCAATTGTTTTGGTTTGTCCTTTGGCACTTTTCACCACTGCCTGGAAAATATCCTGTCCGTTGGCAGGGGTAATATCAAAGGTACCCATACCATCGTGAATGGTTTTAAGCGCAACGGAGTTGCCGCCTTTGGCATCTTTAATGGTACCGGAAACTTCAATCGGGTAGCCGTTGTTGTCAATGGCTTTGAAGGCCACTATGTTGGGCTGACCGGCGATAAGGTTACCACCTTCCGGGAAAAACTGTACCGCAAAGTCGGGCGCAACAACGCTATCGGCGGGAGCGGTTGTTTTTTTGGAAGGATCAAATATTTCTATGGTCCTGTTATAGCTGAAAGCGGGATCGAAATTGAGCATCCAGGCGGTATAAGCCCTGAGCTGGTATACGCCCGGTTTCTGTGTTTCAGGAATATCGAAGTTACCCGGAGCACCGGCATTACCGGCAGCAAACAGTTTCTTCTGTACAATGTTATTGTTCTTATCCAGCAACTCTACATAGAGATTGGTAGCGGAAGTGGAGGGCATTCCCTGCAGGGTGATATAGGCCTTGAACCAGATGGTTTCGCCGGAGGCGTAGTAGTCTTTATCCAGGTGGAGATAAACTTTTTCAGCCGGGTAGCGGGAACCAAATGTTTGTAATGCCTTCACTATGCGGTCGGACCAATCATTGGGCGATGGTAGTATAGCCAGTGCACTCATTACGCCGGTTAACAGAACGGCAGGGATCATCCATTTCAGGTGATGTCGCTTTTTCTTCAGGTGCGGTTGCATGCAATATATTTTGAGCCAGTATAATATATGTAAAAATATAAACTTCGGAAGATTAATCGGTAAGATTACGGCAGGTTTGTTATTATTGCGTGCTCAAGCCATGGTTTTAACAAGATTTTAATGAGTTCAGAACAGAAACGTTTAGTGGTGGCAGGCGGTGGAGCTGCCGGATTTTTTTGTGCGGTAAATGCGGCCCGTCTTTGCCCGCAGCTGGAAGTCGTGCTGCTGGAAAAAACAGGCAAGCTGTTATCCAAAGTGAAGGTAAGTGGCGGTGGCCGCTGCAATGTTACCCATAATGCGCCGGATATTACGTATATGGCTAAACGCTATCCAAGGGGGCAAAATTTTGTAAAGAAATCATTTTCCCGGTTTTTTGTCTCCGATACTATCGCCTGGTTTGCTGAAAGAGGGGTGAAACTGAAGGCAGAAGAGGATGGTCGTATGTTCCCTGTATCAGATAATTCCCAGACCATCATCGATTGTTTGCTGCGGGAAGCAGATAAATACCACTTGAATATCCGGACCAATACAGAGGTGACTTCCTTTAAAAAAGGGGGAAATGGCCGCTGGCAACTGCAATTGCAAAATGGTAGTGAGCTGGTAGCTGATTATTTATGTATTGCCGCCGGAGGGTATGCACAGGCGGGCAAATTTGCCTGGCTGGAACAAAGCGGGCATAGCATCGTGCCGCCGGCGCCTTCCCTGTTTACCTTTAATATGCCTGGTAATCCGATCACCAGCCTGATGGGCGTGGCCAACACGGCCCAGGTAAAAGTGGCGGGAACCAAATTACAGGAGCTGGGACCTTTGCTCATCACCCACTGGGGTATGAGTGGCCCGGCCATATTGCGACTGTCGGCCTGGGGAGCCCGGGAGCTGCAGCAACTCCAGTATACCTTTACAGCGATTGTGAACTGGCTGCCGGCCTATAATGAAAACACCCTGCGGGAAGACTGGCAAAGCCTGCGTTTTGAGTTAGGAAAACAGAAATTATATAATAAGAATCCATTCAGCTTACCTCAACGGTTATGGCAATTTCTGCTGCAACAGGTAGGGATACCGGAAGAAATGCGTTGGGCTGACCTGCCGGCCAAAGACCAGAACAAGTTAATGAAATTGCTGGTCAGCATGGAGTTCCCGGTAAAAGGTAAAACTACCTTTAAAGAGGAGTTTGTAACCTGCGGCGGTATTACGCTGAGTGAAATAGATCCTGCTACCATGGAAAGCCGGTTGGTACCTGATTTATATTTTGCCGGAGAGGTAATGGATGTAGACGGGATCACAGGCGGCTTTAATTTTCAGCATGCATGGACCAGTGGTTTTGTAGCGGYGAATGCTATTGCACAGAAGGTATTGTCGCAGACATCATAATGATACTGACGTTGATTTAAAAAGATCAGGGAAGATGAATACAGTTATATCCTGTTCATCTTCCCTGATCTTTTTAAATCGTACAACATCCGCACTACAGCTTTAAATAATGCACACCCGGTGCATACTCCTTTTCCAGCGCCAGCAGCAGGTTATTAAAGTCTTCCGGCTGCCGGAGAAAATCTACTTTGGTGGTATCTACCACCAGTGTACGTACCGGATGCTGCTTAATATACTGCATGTACATATCATGTACACTCATGAGGTATTCGTCCGGAATATGTTGTTCGTAAGTCCGGTTACGGTGTTTGATATTTTCCTGAAGCTTGGTAACAGGTGCGTTCAGGAAGATAAGTAGTTCGGGTTGTACCAACTGCGGATTGATGATGTCGAATAATTTCTGATACAGGGCATATTCTTCTTCCGGCAGATTGATTTTTGCGAACAGCAGGCTTTTAATAAAGAGGTAATCGGAGATAATGATATCGCTGAAAAGATCCTGCGACTGCAGCATTTCTTTCAGTTGTTTATAACGTTCCGCCATGAAAAACAATTCCAGGGGGAAGGCGTATTGTTGTGGGCGTTCGTAAAAGAGGGGGAGGAAAGGATTATCCGCAAATTCTTCCAGGATCAGTTTCGCAGAAAAATGAGCAGACAGCATATTGGCCAGTGTTGTTTTGCCAGCGCCGATATTCCCTTCTACCGTAATAAATTTATAGTGCATGAATGTGTTGTTTAGAATGATGCTAACCCGTTTAGTTGGAGTAGCGGTTAACCGGTAATGTATCCGGGCAGCTGGCTGCCAGTTCTTTTACGGTTTTATGTAACACCGGGTGTACATAATCCGGGACGATTTCCAGCAAAGGCACCAGTACAAATTGCCGTAGCTGCATCCGGGGATGCGGCAACTTTAATTCCGGTAGGGCTATAATGCTGTCGTTAAAGAAGATAAGGTCGATGTCGATGACCCTCGATCCCCATTTCTCCTGACGGATACGTCCAATTTTTCTTTCTATTTCCAAAAGTGTATGCAGTAACGTTAGTGCATCCATTGTGGTGCGGATTTCTACACCCTGATTAAGATAATCAGGCTGGTCCACGGCTCCCCAGGGAGCGGTCTGGTATAAGGCGGAGATCTGTACGACCTCTCCGGCTGTTTCTGAGATCAGCTGTACCGCCTTTTCAAGGTTCCCGGTACGATCACCCAAATTGCCACCTATAAGTAATATTGCTGTATTCATGTATATTTCAAGCCCCAAAAGTAGCCATATTCCTTATTTTTGAAAAAATGTATCTTTCTATCTCAGTTTCATCTTAACCAAAAAGTATGCGTTTCTTCAAAGTTTTCCTGGCAGCCTTTCTTGCATTTGTTGCATTTGCAGGTATATGCATCATCGTGTTGATGGTCATAATAGGCAAGGCCCTTACCTCCGAAAAGGTAGCTATTAACCCCAACGGCGTACTGGTGCTCGAAACGGGCCAGTCGTATAAAGAACAGAAAGTAGTAAACCCGCTTAGTGCCCTGATGCCGGATGATGAAGGAGAGGTGCCTGGTTTGTTTCAGGCAGTACGACTGATTGAAAATGCTGCCAAAGACGATAACATTAAAGGTATTTATCTTAAAGTAAATGGTAATCCCAGTGGCTTTGCCAGCACAGAAGAGTTGCGTAATGCGTTGCTTCGTTTCCGTAAATCCGGCAAATTTGTGTATGCATATGGAGAAGTGATGGGACAAGGTGCTTATTACCTGGCTTCCGCTGCAGATAAAATTTACCTGAACCCCAAAGGTGGACTGGATTTCACAGGTTTCTCCACACAGATACCTTTTTTAAAGGGCGCGTTGGATAAGCTGGAAATAAAACCGGAAATTTTCTACTGCGGCAAATTCAAAAGTGCTACCGAGCCATTACGTGAAACGCAGATGACCGAAGCTAACCGTATTCAAACTACCCAGTTCCTGGGTGAATTGTACGGTACTTTCCTGCAGGGAGTGGGCAAAGCACGTAATATAGATACCGCTACCTTACATGGATACGCCAATGAAAATTTGATCCAGGAACCCGATGATGCGTTGAAATATAAGCTGGTAGATGGTTTGAAGTATGATGATGAAGTAACTGCGGAGCTGAAAAATAAAACAGCCACCAAGACGGATGGTGACATCAACTTTGTTACCCTGGGGAAATATAATGTAGGTACCGAACTTTCCAGCGGCACCGGAGAAGGCAAAATTGCACTGATCTATGCGCAGGGCGATATTGTGGATGGAGAATCTGATAAGGACAATACCATTGCCAGTGCAAATTATATCAGTGAAATCCGTAAGGTAAGAGAAGATAAGAATGTGAAGGCCATCGTGTTCCGCGTGAACTCTGGTGGAGGTAGTGCGCTGGCTTCTGAAGTGATCTGGCGGGAACTATCGCTGGCGAAGAAAGTAAAACCAGTGGTAGTATCTATGGGCGACTATGCAGCTTCCGGTGGTTATTATATTTCCTGCATGGCCGACAGCATTTTTGCAGAGCCTAATACCTTAACCGGTTCTATCGGTGTATTTGGTGTGATGTTTAATCTGCAGGATTTCTTTAAAAATAAGCTGGGCGTTACTTTCGATGGTGTTAAAACCGCACAGTATGCCGATCTGGGTTCAGTAGGCCGTCCGTTGACAGAAGGAGAGAAGCGCTTTATTCAGAATGGTGTTGACAGTACCTATGCTTCCTTCAAATCCCGCGTGGTAGCCGGCAGAAAGCTGGATCCTGCTGTGGTGGACAGCATTGCCCAGGGACGTGTATGGAGTGGTGTAGAGGCAAAACAACTGGGACTGGTAGACCGTATTGGTGGTGTGAATGAGGCCCTGGCTTGTGCGGCGCGACTGGCAAAGTTATCTGAGTACCGTTTAAGGGAATATCCTGAAGCTGGAAAGAATAAGATCGCCCGGTTCCTCAAAGGGTTAGGTGCAGAGACCAGTGCGAACATGGTGAAAAAAGAGCTGGGTGCTAATTATGAGCTGTATCAGCAATTGAAAGACGTACAGCAGCTGCATGGCCAGATACAGGCAAGAATACCATTTAAATATAGTTTCTAAGAGCAGAAGGCTCAAAGCATAAAGGAAAAAGCTATTGTAGCATAGATAAAAGCGGATGCAATATCCCTTTATATCTCCGCTACAATAGCTTTTTCCTTTATGGCTTAGGCTTTCTCCTTTTTTATAGTAGTTTTGCTTCCGGTTTTTAAAATAGCAGATCAGATGAATGGAGCTAAGTACAATCAGTTGAGGGCCATGCTGGCGATTACGAAAGGARGTTTAAGGGGTATATTCCGGAGCCCTTCCGCCGTGGTGTTTAGTTTGGGGTTCCCGCTGGTATTTATCCTGGTGTTTGGGTTTATAGGAGGCAGTACTGTTTCCGTAAAAGTGGGAGTAGGCCGCCAAACCGATACTACGAGTAAGTTTTATAAGGACTTGCATTATATAAGTGCCTTGAAGTTGGTGACAGATCAACCGGTGGCTGACATGGAGGAAGATCTGAAAAAAGGACGCCTGGTGGCTATTTTGGATGTGGTGCCAGTGGAAAGTGCCGACCATGTGCAACATTATGACATCAATATCCGGACTTCCACCGCTTCAGATGCCAGTAAGAAAATGATCCTGATGGGCGTGTTGAAAAACGTGACGGCCGGCATAGATGATTCCGAATACAAACGTCCTACTGTGGCTGTTTTTAAGCAAACAGAGATCCCCGGACGGGAATTTAAGACCATTGACTTCATTTTACCGGGACAGTTGGGATTTGCGCTGATGAGCGCGGCCGTATTTGGTACCGCTTTCCTGTTTTATAATATGCGTCAAACGCTGGTACTCAAGCGTTTCTTTGCCACGCCTATCAAACGTACCTATATTGTACTGGCGGAGGCGCTGAGCCGGATGATCTTCCAGCTGATCAGCTCTGTAGTGATCATTGCGCTGGGGCATTTTGCGTTTGGCTTTACGCTGGTGCATGGTTTTGCCACTTTCCTGGAAATGCTGGTATTGTCGGTGTTCGGGCTGCTGGTATTCATGGGCTTTGGCTTTGTGGTAAGCAGTCTGGCTAAAAACGAAAGCACCATTCCTCCTTTGGCAAATATTGTTACCCTGCCACAGTTCCTGCTGGCGGGCACTTTTTTCCCGATAGATTCCTTCCCGGGCTGGCTGCAGCCTATTTGCAAAATAATGCCGCTGACTTACCTGATTGATGCACTGCGGAAAGTGGCCTTTGAAGGGCAGCATCTCTGGAATGTGGGTTGGGATATTGCCATTCTTACTTTGTGGGGTGTTGTCGTATATGCGGTAGCCGTGAAAGTATTCAAGTGGGAATAGTGTGATTTTATTAGCTTTGTGCTATCTAAATCCAGTCAGATGCAAGCCTTATTCATTATTCTGGGTGCATTTATTGTCCTTGTACTGGGACTTTTCATTTTTAGTTTATTCCTGTCACCCACTGTTAAAGTGGAGCGTTCGCTGTTAGTCCCGGCAGCAGCCGGTGTTATTTTCCCGTTGGTAAATGTGGTGCGTAACTGGGAGCTGTGGTCGCCCTGGAAAGAGCAGGACCCCGCGGTGAAAATTACCTATGGAGAAAAGGAAAGCGGGGTAGGCGCGGGATATAGCTGGGAAAGCAGCAACCGCAATGTAGGCAAGGGGCACATGTCTGTTACGGAGTCACGGGCAGATCAGTACGTAGCTACTGATACCGATTTTATGGCCATGGGACTCGCCAAAGGCTATTTTCGCTTTGATACCGTTACCGGAGGCACCCTGGTTACCTGGGGCATGATTTGCCATATGGGGCAGCATCCATTGAGAAAAGTCATGGGCCTGATGATGGACAAGTGGGTGGGGAAAGATTTTGAAAAGGGATTGGAGAATATAAAAAGGATTGTCGATAAATAGAATTACGAATTACGAATTACGAATTACGGAGAAAGACGAAGATCTCCTGATGATCCGTAATTCGTAATTCGTAATTCGTAATTTCTTTCTATGCGTCTTATTAAGTTGTTGCTGATCAGTGTGATCGTTTTGGGCAGTATGGTTTTTCTGCTGTCGTTGTTATTTCCATCTACGGGAGTGGTAGAGCGTACCGGCGTGATACGGGCCCCTATTTCCGTAGTATATGCACAGATCAGTGACCTGAAGGCATGGGAGCCCTGGAATCCGTGGACGAAGCCAGACAGCACCGCTACCCTCGTATTTTCCGGGCCGGCAGCCGGCACAGGCGCCTGGTATAGCTGGGAAGGCAAGGAAAGCAGTGGGAAGGTAACGATCCTGGACAGTGATCCGGCTAAGGGCATACATTATCTGCTGGATATTAAAGGTGCCAGACCGGTAAATGGAGGTATTGAACTGAAGCCCACAGCAGATGGGGCATCCACGGCTATATTCTGGCATATGGAAATCAAGCTGGGGATGCTGCCCTGGTGGAAATTAAGGGGATTTGTAACAGACAGGATCTATGGCCCTGCCATGGAAACCGGCTTAACTAAGTTGAGTGATATCTGTGAAAAGAAGTAATATGGAGTTATTTTACCATTGATCCCATTGTTTTGCTTACAACGGATTTTATGGTTTAATTTAAATTGTAAAGCTTTCTTGAAAAATTCTTCTTATTTCAGAAAAAACTAAAAAAATGAAACATTTCTTTTTGGCAACCTTATTTTTGGCAGTTACAAGCCTCGTTTTTGCACAGGAAAAGCCACGTAAGAGTCCACACGTTACAACAGAAGCCAACGGTATTAAAGTAGTTTATGGACAACCTTCTAAAAATGGCCGCGTAATTTTTGGCACCCTGGAGCCATTCGGTAAAGTATGGCGTACCGGTGCCGATGAAGCCACTCAAATCACCTTCAGCAAAGATGTTGTATTTGGTGGTAAACCTGTAAAAGCCGGCACTTACACTTTATTTTCTATTCCTGATCCTAAAACCTGGACCGTTATCCTCAATGGTAAACTGGGTCAATGGGGTGCTTATGATTACGACAAAAATAAAGGTGAAGATGTGGTAGCAGTAAAAGTAAAGCGCGAAGCATTGGCTACGCCGGCTGAAAAGCTCACATTCACATTACCAGGTAATGCTGTGGTATTTGAGTGGGATGATACTAAAATTGCTGTACCGGTAAAATAATTGTACTGGGTAAAGTATTTACAAAGAGGCTGTCTGAAAAGACGGCCTCTTTGCATTTAAGCAATTTTTTTATTGGTGGCCAAGTGTTGGTATCAGTTCCCGGATGCTCTCATATACCTGGTCCAGCTGTTCGTTGGTGATGCAGTATGGTGGCAGTATATAGAGTGTGTTACCCAACGGGCGCAACATGATCCGTTTTTCCCGGAAGAAGCGGTGTAGGTGATCCGCTAATGCATTCGTATATCCGTCTGCGTTGGAGGTTACTATTTCAAACGCGAGGATAGTGCCCAGTAGTCTTGGATTTTTTATCATCGAAAACTGTTGCAGTTCTCCTAAAAAGGTAGCGTGTTTTTCGTGTATGCGTTCCCGGTTCAGTGTACAGGCGGGATCGGTAAAGATATCCAGGCTGGCCAGTGCGGCGGTGCAGGCGAGGGGGTTGGCCGTGAAGGAGTGGCCGTGAAATAATGTTTTCAGCTTATCGTTCGAAAGGAATGCTTCGTATACCGCAGCGGTGCTAGTGGTTACGCCCAGCGCCATGGTGCCGCCGGTAAGCCCTTTGGAGAGGCATATCATATCCGGTTGCGTATGGAGATACTCCATGGCAAAGTTTTTTCCGGTTCTGCCGAAGCCGGTCATCACCTCATCAGCGATGAGTAAAATATTTTTGGAAGCGCAGTACTGTAACAGTTGCTCAAATGCATTGGCATCGTACATCACCATCCCACCGGAGCCCTGGAGCAGCGGCTCAAAAACGAAGGCAGCTATGTCTTCCGGCTGTAAGTCTTTTATAGTATTTATTATTTGTGAGATGTTTTCCGCGGTGGGTACCTCCAGGAAATGAACATCAAACAAAAGGTCATCGAACACGCGGGTGAACACACTTCTGCCGCTCACGCTCATGGCGCCGAAAGTGTCGCCATGATAGGCATTTTTGAAGGCCAGAATTTTATGTCTGCGGGTGCCTTTATTATCCCAGTATTGTATGGCCATTTTCAGGGCTACTTCTATCGCAGTAGATCCGTTGTCGGAGTAAAACACGCGGCGTTGATTATCCGGCAGGATCTGTAGCAGGCGTTCCGCCAGGTTTACGGCCGGAGGATGGGTATACCCGGCAAAGATGCAATGTTCCAGTTGCAGCGCCTGGGCTGCGAGTTGCTGTGCAATATGTGGATGTGCATGTCCGTGTATGTTTACCCACCAGCTGGAAGTGGCGTCTATATAGCTGTTGTTTTGTTCATCGAAAAGAAGTGCGCCCTGTCCGCGTACAATACCGATAGGCGCAGGAGCGGTTTGCATTTGTGTATACGGGTGCCAGATGACGTCCAGGTCCCGGGCCGACAAAGAAGGTGTTTGCATAATTGTTGGCTTTTTGTGCAGGCGCGAAGGTACTTTTAAAAGCGGAAAGCGGAAGGCAAAAAGCAAAAGCTATGGACACAAATGCTGAGTTGGTATGATCGAACCAGTAGATCCGGGACACGTTGGGGTATTATCTGTTCTGGTCATTCGTGTTAATAGCTTTTTGTCTCCTGCTTTTAGCTTCTTCCAAAATATGCAGGAGATCTTCCGCTGCATAGGGTTTGGGCAGCATATCTTTCACCTGCAATTTATGGAGCCGCTCTTTTACCTCCGGCATAATATCCGCGGTGAGTACAATGATGAAAGCGTTCGGCTGCAGGTGTTGTATATGCGGGATGGTTTCATAGCCATTCATTTCCGGCATATGCAGGTCGAGGATGATGCCATCGAAAGACTGTTCCTGCATTTTGGCCAGTGCTTGCCGGCCATTACTGGYGGTGACGATGGTGGCGCCTGAATTTTTCAGTTGTAATCCAATGATGCGTATGTTGATGGCATTGTCTTCCACTACGAGCAGCGTGATGTCGTTGAGGAAGCCAACGGCTTGTTTCTCTTTTTTACGGAGTTGATTGGCTTCGTTTTCCGGAACGGCGAAAGGGATATCAAACCGGAAAATGGTGCCTTCATTTTTCCGGCTTTCCAGGGTGATATTGCTGTTATGGAGGTTGACCAGTTTTTTTGTGATGGCCAGGCCTAATCCCGTACCACCATGATGGCGGGTGGTGGCAGAATCTTCCTGTACAAAAGTTTCAAATATTTTATCCTGCATTTCAGGGACTATGCCTATTCCGGTATCTTTTACCATAAAGGAGATATTGCAGGTATCTTCCGTACTGCTTTCCATTTGTACGGCTATGGTAACGCTGCCTTCGTTGGTAAACTTGATAGCGTTGCTGAGGAGGTTGTTGATGATTTGTGAGAGCCTGACCGGATCGCCGGTGATGTTGGCCGGCAGTTTTCTATCGATGTTGGTCACCAGTTCAATTCCTTTGGATTTGGCCATTGGCTGGTAGTTGGTGGTAATACCCTGTATAAGGGCAGCCGGATCGAAAGGAATTTTTTCCAGTTCAATCTTACCTGCCTCCATCTTGCTGAAGTCAAGAATATCATTAATAAGACCCAGCAAATGGTTGGCAGAGAATTGCAGGCTATGAATTACTTCTGCATGTTCTGTCACCGGATTTTCTTCCAGGATGCCGGCAATGCCTATGATGGCATTTAAAGGAGTACGGATTTCGTGGCTCATAACGGATAAGAATTCACTTCTTGATTGTGCTGCTTTTTGTGCACTGTCCCTGGCATTGGTGAGTGCCAGTTCAGTATCTTTTTTATCGGTGATATCCATGATGATACCCCGGAAATGTGTCAGGTGGCCGTTGTTGTTTCGTACGGGCCGGCCTACTGTTCGTACCCATGTTTTGGTGCCTTTGGCAGAAATATGCCGTAGTTCCAGGTCAAAAGGTACACTCTCATTGGAGAGGAGATCTCTGGCGGCTTCAAAAACCGGCTGATCATCGGGATGATAGAAACTGGCCGCTGCATGAAATGTAATAGGGAAGTCGGGTGGTACTTCTCTCAAAGCATACACTTCTTTGGTCCAGTACATTTCGCCGGTCACCACATTGAATTCCCAGCCGCCCATTTTACCCATCTGCTGGCAAATACCGAGTAACTGATTGCTACGCTTCAATTCTGATTGTGCCTGCTGGTAGCCGGTATGTTTTCTTTCCCGGGCGGAAATATTCCTGATCAGTAGTAATATCCGTTTAGGGCCTGGTTGCGGGCTATTGATGAGCGTCATCTTCAGCTCGTACCAATGCTCAAGACTTTGCCGGATGTCCGGATATAGGTACTCCTGGGGTTCTCCTGTCCGCAGGATCTTGTCTGCCAGGCGGTTAAAGGCAATGGAATGTTCGCCCAATACTTCGGAAATGGTTTTGCCTATTACTTCTTCCCGGGGACGAAACAGGAGGCTTTCCTGGTTGCACCATACTTTGGTAAAGACTTTCTGATCATTCATTTCAAACACAATATCGTCCAGCGTCATCATGAGTGCCTCCCATTCTGATTTTAGTTCGGTATGTACATTTTTCAATTGCTGGTATTCACGGGTCCGGAAGGCATGTCCGTGTTGATAACCCAGCACCTGCAGCAGGGGCTGAAGTAGTTGTATGGTGGCGGCAGTATACGTAGTGGTTTGGCTGAGCAAGGCCATTACAGCCAGGACCTTTTGTTGAAATATGATCGGAATGCCCAGAAGCGACCAGGGAGTGGGAGTTCCATTATCTACAGTACTGATATGCGGTTGCCCGCTATAGACCACCTTTTGCAGGGACGCAGCAAAGCTTCCTTCACCTTCTGGCATCCGGCTTTTGGCAAGCGGTTGCCACTGAATGGCACCATTCCGGTGTTGGATCACTTCGCTCACAAAACCGTGCTCACTGTTTGTTAGTGAAATCAGATCGGGTAATAAATGTTCATACGCATCATGGATGCGTTCGGGTGTTGCAAAATTATCATGAATACTACCAATGATTTCCAGTAATTTTTGCTGGTGCATTAGTCTTTCATGCAGCGGCATATCATCTTTCATTTCCCCGCCGTCCGGATCACTTTCTAGGGAACCCGTAAAAGTTGTAGCCAGCATGAGTGATGTTGATTTTACTGTTTTGGTTGTTTTCAACAAATAAAAAAACAAGGCATTGCTGTCAGCGGCCGACAGTACTGCTATATATTGGACGAATGTTGCTTAAAAGAGGCCAGATTATGCGCACCGGTTGGTAGAAAAATTATCAATATGATACCGGGAAAATAAATTTAGGGAATTATGAGGAAAAACAAACATGAAATATTTCGCGATTGGGAGAATTTGTGCTGCAGTACCAGGTGGTGCTAACAAATTCTCCCAATCACGAATAGATTACTTCTTCATCCCGCCGTTTTTAAACAACGAGTAAGCTGTTTGATAATTTGCGATGCTGTTTTTCAGCAGACTACTATCCATGGGCGCTGCGTGTTGTTCATTGCGTGCCTGGTTCCAGCTAAAGCAGGCTGCTTTTTGTTGTGGGCTGAGGATGAGTAATTTTCCGGGTTCCAGGTAGCCCAGTTTTTGGTAAGTGCTGATCATGGCACGTGGCTGGTAGCCAGGTTCCAGTACATTTTTTCCGTAGAGTTTGCTGTTGTAACTCCAGTGCAATAAGCTCAGCAAGGTAGGGTAGATGTCTATCTGTGAGCACATGGCATTGATTTCCTGTGGTGTAGCCCCGGGTACATTGTACAGGATACAGGGGATATGATATTTGCTGATTTCAATTTCATTTTTACCGGCGCTGCTGGCACAATGATCTGCTACGAAGATGACTACCGTATTTTTAAACCAGGGTTTGGTACTGATGTTTTTCAGGAACTGTCCGATGGCGTAGTCGGTATACTTTACGGCACCTTCCCGGCTTGCACCGGAAGGAATATCTATTTTACCCGAAGGGTAAGTGAAGGGGCGGTGATTGGAGGTCGTCATGATGAAGTCGTAGAACGGCTTTCCTGCGGCGTACTTTTCATCGGCACTTCTGATAGCGGCGTTGTAAATATCTTCATCACAGATGCCCCAGGCATTTGAGAATTGAACGGCGCTATCTGGTATGTTGGTACGGGTAGTGGTGATCTGATCTTCTACTAACTTCCGGCGATGACGGTCGGTGATATCGTAGCCATTGTTGCCGAAAAATTTATTCATGTTGTCGAAGTAACCATCGCCACCATAAAAGAAAGTGCTTTCGTAACCGGCTTGTTCAAATATTTGTCCTACAGAAAACAGGCCTTCATTGTTTTTGCGGCGTACAATACTTTGCCCGGGTGTAGGCGGAACAGCCAGGGTAAGGGCTTCCATTCCTCTTACCGTGCGGGTGCCGGTAGCATACATATTGGTAAACAAGATACTTTGTTTTGCAATGCTGTCCAGTACAGGTGTGATGTGCTGGGTGTTGCCGAAGCGGTCCATAAAGTCGGCACTAAAGCTTTCGATGGTGACCATCATTACATTCGGCATTACACGTGTGGCCGTGTCCGTTATACTTCTGTAAACACTTTTACCATTCTCCAGGTAACGACTGTCCGGTGACTGCAGGAGGGTGCGCATGCGATCGAACACTTTGTTGTCATCTTCCAGTAAATAATATTTATCATAAGCCAGCTCATTATTCTGGTAAGCAGAAATAAAGGAATAGACGCCTGCCTTGGATAACTCCTGCGCATAGCGGTTTTTACTTTTTTCCGCCCAGGTATTGCTGATGAAATAAACGTGTAGCACGAGTAATCCCAGTAAGGTGGCAAATGTGAGTAATCTTTTTCCCCAGGAAGTATTAGACTGGAAGCTGTTGCGGAAAGTGCCCCGGCGACTAAGGCCCCAGGTAAGCAGGAAAGTGAACAGCAGTACACCTCCAATCAGTAATGGCAATGGGTATGACTCATTGATATTACCGATTACCTCGTACGTATATATGAGATAGTCTACCGCTATAAAGTCAAAGCGGCCGGCATATTCTCCCCAGAAAGTAAATTCAGCGAAGAAGGAAAATACCAGGATCATGGTGGCCAGGAAAAAGCCGATATAGGTAAATACCCGGTTAAATAACGTGCTATTCAGCCGCTGTGGCAGTATTAACAGGTAAAAGGCATAAGCAATGGTAAAGAACAGCGCCACTCCTACATCGTAGACAAGACCTTTGCCGTAAATAGCGGGTATATCAGAGATATGGAGGCCGGATTGTGGATAAATCCAGATAAGCAGAGCAGTTCTAACCAGGAATGACAGGATAAGGAGTAAGGTACCAAAGCCAAATAAAACGGCGTACCTGTTTTTAGCAGATCTCATTTTGCACAGAAAATTAGGATCGCAAAGGTACGCCGTTCTCAATATTATCTATAAATTAAATTTTACGGACATGTTGATGGTGCGACCATCTATAGGCCCCCAGAGGGATGCGAAGTTGGGATGACTCACCGGGCCGGTAAACAATGGCATATTTTTGCCTTGTCTGGCGTCAAAAATATTTTCCCCGTTCAGTACCAGCGTGATATGTTCGCCAAACTGCCGGGAAATCATGGCCGCCCAGAACCAGTAATTGGGCGTTTTCTGATTGGCTTCATCATACTGGTTGCCTATCCAGCTGTTTTCTATCCCAAAGCGCCACTTTCCTTCTATTTCATACGCCAGGGTACTGGCAAACTTGTCCTGCGGAGCAAAGGGAATATTGGTAGATCCGGTGTTGTTATACCTGGAAACCGTATGGTTGTAACCCAAGTACAGCTCCAGGTGATCCAGTTCAAAACGCAGGTAGGTGTCGGTACCCAAACTGTTTACCTGGTAAGGCATGTTCTGGAGCAGGAGCATGTTATTGTCATTCTTAGTTGCTACCGGCAGGATCGGATCTTTGATATGGGTATAGTACAGCGCCTGGTTGATGGTAACATCTACCTTGCCGAGAGTGGTATGGTAGTTACCGTCAAAGTTAATGCCCTGGCTTCTTTCCGATTTAATACCTGCACTGAGCGGCAACAGGTTACGATAGCCAATGGTTTGCGTTTGTGCGGTAAATACGGCTGGTGATTTATAGCCGGTACCTGCGCTGAGGCGGAGAGAAAGCCCTTCTGCAGGCTTGTATACAAAGGCGAGGCGGGGCAGTACATACCATCCGAATACGTTGTGGTAATCGGCGCGTATTCCGGCTTCCGCCAGGAACTGATCGGTAAAGTGATAACCATCCTGTACAAAGGCGCCCATGGTATTGTAGGTGTAGTTACCCAGCAGGGTGCTGTCGCCTTTTGCACGGCGGTAAATTTCACCGGTATTATTCAACCCTGCCACCCAATCGTGCCGCCCGCTTTTTTTATTATAGGAAGCTTCTGCATAAGTACTGGTTTGGTTGCCCAGCAAGGCAAAGGTGCCCTGATCATTTTGCAGATGGAAGAAACTTCCCACGCCTTTGATAGCCAAGGTGCCGCCAAGGAGACTTTTGCGGGTAAACTGCAGGTCTACACTATGGCGTTCGCTATTGTTGACTTCTGTATACTGATGAATATTATCTGCGGAATGTTCCAACACCTGCATATCACCGCCTTCACGCTTTTCGATGGTACCGGTATAACCTGCTACCAGGGTACTCAGCGGGTTGATGTACCAGAAGAAGCGGGGATGCAGCAGGTATTGCCGCAACCGGGGAACATCACTGAAACCATCTTTATTTACATCTACCGGATTTTGTGTAGTGACACCAGCAAACAATGTCAGCCCGGTTTTACCGTAGCGTTCTGCGTAGAAGGCATTTACATTCGTTTCTTTCAGCGTGCTGCGGTTGGCCAGTATGGTTAGTTCAGGTGTACTGCCGGGTGTTTTGGCTATGAAGTTGATAATGCCGGCAATGGCCCCACCGCCATAAAGCGTGGATACCGAGCCTTTTATGATCTCTATTTGTTTGAGGTCCAGCGGAGGAATGGCGAGTACACCAAAGTTCCCGCTCAGGCCTTCGTACACGGGTACGCCATCGCGGAGCAACTGTGTGTATTTGCCATCCAGTCCCTGCATACGGATGGCATTATTACCACTGACTGCCGAGGTGTTTTGAATATGTATCACGGATAAGTCGCCCAATATACTCGCTACATTACCGGGTTTAATTCCGCTTTCTTCCATCATTTCCTCTTTGCCCAGTACTTCTACTTTCATGGGGAGGTCTGCAATGCGGCTGTTATTGCGGGTAGAAGAAATAATGACTTCATTCAGGTCGGAAATTTTGCTGATCGTATCCTTAGCAGATGGTTTGGTGGTATCACTAACAGAAATGGGTACACGATTTTGAGCAGCCAGTTGAAAGCCCGTACTCAGTAAAATTAAAGCCAGTAAAATGCGTTTCATATAACAATGCGTATGGTTTGTGGTACAAAGAAAACAATGGAATCTGGAGCAAATCTGAATGTTTCACAAGGTTACAGTGAAACTATGCTGGCCGTTTTCATAGCCATATGTCAAATGCAGGTGATAGGTGTCAGCTATTTTTTTTACGATAGCAAGCCCCAGGCCATTAGAATTCGTATAGCCGTTGTTGTGCTTTTTAAAGCGCTGAAACAGCATTTCTGCGGGGATTTCCGGTAGCTGACTGCTGTTGGTAATACGGAAGGTGTTGGCGGTTAAATGAATGTCAATGTTGCCTTTTGAATAGTTGTATTTGATGGCATTACCTAACAGGTTGCTCACCAGTATATCCGTGAGTGCAGGGTGCAGTGGCCATGGGGCGCTGTCTGTCATTTCCTGTTGGATGTGGAGTTCCTTCTCCCTGATTAATTCTTCAAAAAGCAGCAGGTATTTTTCTATGACGGTACAGAGGTCGGGCTGTTCGGTAACAGGGTATTGCTGATTTTCTATTTTCGCCAGCAATAGCAGGTTGTGATTGAGTCTGGACAGGCGTTGCAGCTCATCATAGCTGATGAGAATTCCTTTCAGTTGTGTTTCAGAAAGGGTATCGTCCTGTAATAATAATTCCAGTTTGCTTTGTGCGATGGCTAAGGGCGTTTGCATTTCGTGGGCGGCATCTTCCGTCAGTTCTTTGATGCTGGTATAGTCCTGGTGAATGCGAGCGGTCATGTTACCAAGTGCTGCATTCAACTGGTTAAACTCGTGGGTGGCGGTGCGATCAAATACGGTGTTTTCCAGCTTATTCAGTTGCAGGCGTTGTATCTGATCGAGGGAGCGGTAAAATGGTTTCCATACACTTTTGCTGATCAGCCAATTGGAAATCAGTACAAACAGCAGCAGACCGGTGAAAGCAGAGAGCATCACATACGCCACATTTTGGATCAGGTCATCTTTTTCAATAAGTGATTTACGCAGGGTGAATTGATAGTTTTTGTTATGCAAACTGATCACCTGTGTGAGTTGCCGGAAAGGTGCATAAGTATTTTCCGGTTCCTGGTAGATGCTGATGCCTTTTAGTTTATGTTTTTTTTGTGCGGCTTTTTCGGTAGGCTGTAAATTGAATTCTGGTGTGCTGATGCTGAATATGGGATTGTTCACGCTGGCCGTGTCCAGGTAGCGCATCCACTGTAGTTTATCGTTCACCAGTTCTTCATCTGTTTCATGTTTAATTTCTTTGTTGAATTTGGAATAGAGAAAGAATGCACCTGCTGCAAAAACAGGTAACATGATAAGCAGAAAATAAACCGTTGTTTTAGTCAGCAGCTTCATAATAGCAGTGTGTGTCTTTATATTTACCAGCGGGTTAACCGAAGCGGTAACCGGTGCCATAAACTGTTTTGATATAATCTTCTCCGCCGGCTTCCAGCATCTTTTTGCGGAGATTTTTTATATGCGTGTAAATGAAATCATAAGACCCTGCCTGATCGTATTCATCTCCCCACAGATGTCCTGCCAGTGCCGACTTGGTGACTACCCTGTGTTGGTTGGCAATGAAGTATAGCAGCAGCTGATATTCTTTACCAGTGAGGGTGATAGATTTATTGTGTACCAGTACTGTTTTGGACGCGGGTTTTATGACGATTTCATAAAAAGTGATGGTGGTGTTGCCGTCAAAATTTTTACGACGTAAAATAGCATTTACACGGGCATTGAGTTCTGATAGATGGAATGGCTTTGTCAGATAGTCATCTGCACCGAGTTCCAGGCCACTGAGTTTATCTTCCAATGAATCTTTTGCAGAGATGATGATGATACCTGCTCTGGATTCCAGCATTTTTAATTCTTTCACTATATCGAGGCCATTTCCCAGGGGAAGACCTATATCTGCCACGATACAGTCGTAGTCAAATTCATTGACTTTATCTATTGCCTGTTTAAAATCTGCTGCCAGTTCACAGATATAGCCCTGATGTTCAAGATATTCCTGTATACTGTTTCTGAGCGCGGGTTCGTCTTCTATAATCAGCACTTTCATGGGCTAAAAATAGGGATAATTCCTAAAGGAATTCTGTAGTAGCGGGATTCAGAACTTTATGTCGCTAAAATAAGCTGTGGTAAAAGGTTTCAGGAATCATTGTTAGGTATCCGTATTAAAGTAGCGTATTTGAGCTGTTTTTACCGCGGAGAAAGCAAAAGTTGTTATTTATTTAATGTAAATAAAGTATGCATATAAGCATAGGTGGTAAAACGGCGCCTGCCACTGCTAAAAGGTTTTTCTTACGGGAATTAAAACTATGCATGCCCCAATATCGTAGATACAATACCGATATCAAATCACTCATGCAGGCATTATTATGAATTCGTATTTTAAAATGATTGCAGATAGGTTTACGCTAAAAAATTTGCCTGAAAAGGCAATGTCAGACGGGCGCATAGCGGATGATGATACGAGGGAATTGATTGCATTGATGGACAATATTCCCAATGCTAAATCAGTCGCCGCCATTTATCAGCAAATGATAAGATCTGGCAGACTGGATCAACGTTTCAGAACCGGCGATCCCGGTCGGGGATGGCTGGAAGTGGAACAGATGATCCTGAGCAGAGATCAAAGGCGGAAAGGAAACCGACGCAAAATTATCTGGATGCTGATTGTATTTTCACTTGTAGGTATTGCCTCTTATTTTGGTGGCGTATACCTGTTAACCAAAGGTAAGTACCTGGCAGTGCAGGCGTTAAAATAAGCGTTGATTGTACCCTTCTAGCCGTATCTAACATGCACCGCGTAAAAAAGGCCGATTAAAATAGTATTTTAATCAGCCCTTTTGTCTACCTATCTATTTTACTTATCTGTTTATTTTCTTTCCGGCATTTTCACACTAACCGGTATTTCATTGCGCAGCATTTTAGCTGCTTCCCCTGTTAACCATAAATAATGATCTGATGGTTTACCATCTAAATTGATAAACGGCGTGGTGTTGCTCACAGGTGGCTGATCAGACGCCTTAAAGATGGCGGTAGCTTCATTTACTTCATCAAACATGGCTACATAAAGCATACTGGCACCCGCAGTGAGTGCGGTCGTAATTTGCTGCCAGTAAAAACGTCCGCCTTGTCTTGGAATAGAGCCAGATGGTTTTACATCGTCAGGAAATTCATAGCGGCTCAGATTATGCCAACTGAACCCGGGATATACGCAAGGCACATATTCCAGTTTGTTGGCGCGACACCAGGCCAGATCGGCTATCAGGTTATCACGGAAACGGTCCATGTCATTGTGGAGCAGCGGAGAATAACGCTGTACGTTCCATGGCAGCACTATATCCGCTTGTTTAATGAGGGTATGCAGATAAGGATCCGGTAGGCAATCGGCATTGAGTGTACGCCATGCAGTGGGCACACCCAACATCACAGCACAACCTCCGTATACCGGATCATTTTTCAGAAAGTCGATCAATCTGTCCAACCCGATATTGCGGAGATTATACGGACGGTCCGGAAAACCGATACCCCATATAGCTACCACTGGTTTACCATTTTCCTGTAAATAAGTTTTAGCACCCGGCTGATTGGTCACTTTCAACTGATCTACCAGGTATTTCCAGTCTTCAATAATGGCAGAACAGTCTTCTCCTGAGGCTTTTAAGCCGGAGAGGTCGTACATCACTGCAATGGCTCTCTTATATTTTGATGCGGCAGCAAATGCGTTTTTCAGGATCACGCCGGAAGTGCTGTCGCGGTGTTTGGCATTGTTAAAAAAGCGCTGCATGAAAACACCGTCCACGTTGTATTGCTGCATCCATTTAAAATGAAGGTCTACGGTGCTTTTGTCATAGGAGCTGAAGAAACGGGCAGGTTGTCCGTTGGCCAGTTTAAATGGTGTGGCATATGTTTTTTCATATTCGCTTACATCAGGCCACATATCAATGCCGCTGCGGGTTTCATCGCCATAGGAATACCGCTGGGCGCCGGAGCCATCGCCGGAAGCACGAAACCAGCCCTGATAGCCAGCCATAATAAGTCCGTGGTAAGTAGGATACTGGGATTCCCTGCTGTGTTTTAACTGCGCCAGGGAAGGCATCGCCAGCAGGAGGAGTAAAGCTGTCAAAATACGCTTCATATGTATACTGTTTGTTATTAACGGTGGAATAATGAAAGGAGCAGCGCATGGCATTTATTGGTTTGTATATCAGCGGGCATCCTGGTGTTAAAAAGAGGAGAACCCGGCTTTCCCGGATTCTCCCAAGGTTTTGCATTCACCTTAATTGTTTTTTCTGGCTATGAAGCCGGAATATGTTGCAAGTAAAGCGGGAAGGACTAATGAAAGCGTTAACAAAGCATTAATTGCCCATATTAATGCCTTGTTAACGACATTAATTTCACCTCATGTACAATGGAAGCCTTATGCAGTAACGTTTATCAGGAAATCAAAAAGATTAACAGTTGTTTCCAGTTGTAGTTTTTTACGGAGACGATAACGGCTGATCTCTACCCCTTTTACGGAAATATTCATCCGCTGTGCAATTTCTTTGGAGCTTAAATTCAATTTGAGGTAGGCGCACAGTTTCAGATCTGTGGCGCTTAAAATGGGATATTTCTTTTTTATGATATGGAGAAAATTATGATGTATTTCATCGAAGTGCGCGGCAAATTGTTCCCAGTCATTGTCACCTTTTTCTGCATCTTCCAGCAACCGGAGGATGGGTTTAAATTCGCTGGCGGCATTTGACAGCCCCGTTTTTTTCAGGAGCAGGGACAGTTCTTCCCGGATACGGGATACCAGCTTACCACGGTTTACCATGTGCATGGTGATGGTGGCCAGCTCTTTATTCTTCAGGTTGACTTCAGAAGCCAGTTTGTTATTATGCAGCGCGATGATTTCTTTTTCATTTTTATATAGTTCCAGCTGGTGGAGGTAATTTAATTGTTTTTGTGCGGCATCATGTTGCAGTTGCAGATGGCGTACCCGTTTTTTATGTTGCTCCAGCAACCCAAAAATCACTCCCAGCGCAAGGAGTACATAGGCAGCATATGCCCATCCGGTTTGGTACCAGGCGGGCATCACTTCAAATGTATAGCTGACGGCATCAGAGATGTTACCTGTACTGTTGCGTGCCCTCACCGAAAAAGTATAGGTGCCGTAGGAGAGATTGGTATAATCTTTTTCTGTACGCGGCGACCAATCGGACCAGTCCCGATCGAAGCCGTTGAGTTTACAACTGAATTCAACGTTGTCTTTTTGTGGATATACGTTGGCGGTATATTCAAAGTGAAAAGAGTTCCATTGTTTGGGCAGGTGTGCCATGTTTTCTTTGGCTGTGCTGGTATAGCCTCCGAAAATCAGGCTGTCTTTCGGCGACAAAGCGGTTATACTGCTCAGGAGCACATGGAGATGTGTGCTGGCATTCATGTACTGCAGGTAGTTGATGTGATAAATGCCTTTGCTGGAGCAGATGAAAATATTTTCTTTATCGTAAGGATAAATATAACCGGGGCTGGCTGGCGCCTGCGCTGGAAGCGTGGGGAACCAGATCAATGAAAAATAACTGCTGTCTGCCGGATGGTTGAAGTCCACTACACCGATCAGTTGATTACTGACAAACCAGATATTGCCTTCTTTATCTTCTGTCAGAAAGCGGACCGGCATATCTTTAAAAAAGGGTTTGAAATAAGCCGATGGCGCCATTTTATGAGTGCTGGCATTGTATTCATACACGCCTTTTTCGGTGGCAATAGCGATCCTGTTCTTTACATGATAAACATAGTTGTTGGTGCCGGCAGGTAGTCCGTCTTTTTGTGTCAGGATAGTTTTGTGGATTACCTTTTTTTTATCCGGTGATAGTTCCATGCGGAAGATGCCACGATAAGGATGGGAGCCCCAGATGATATTATTATCTGTTGCCAGGAAACGCATGGATTCATACAGGCTATCAATTTTTACGATGTTATCAGAGAGTATGCCATTCGTGTAGGGGAACAGCAACAATCCTGTATAGGCACCGGCGATAACGGTTTGCTGAGAATTTGCACCTGGTGGCAATGGTAAAAAAGACCAGGTACCCTGTTTATCTGCCAGCGGCGTGGCCTGGCCATCACTGATCCGGAAGGCGCCGTCCTGGTGCGCCATTAACAACTGCTTATTTACTTCCTGAAGGCCCCATACCTGGCCCTTGGTATGTGCTACTTCTGTGAAAGTGCCGCTGTTGGCGCTGAGATCTTTTTCTTCCGGATTTACCGGGAGCGTAAATAAGCCATTGGAGGTACCTACGTACAGCTGATGATTGAAAACGGTGATGGCACTGCCGGATACCCCGTTGTTTTTATCGGGATAGATATGCCGGAGGGAGGTGCTGTAGTTAACGAGATCGATACCGTTTTCCAGTCCCAGCCAGAGGTTGCGGTCTTTATCAGGAAAAAGACAAAAGATATTATTGTTTTGGAGTCCTTCGCTGCGGGAAAAACGCTGGAAGAGACGCCCTTTCTCATCCAGGATGAACAGGCCATTGCCAATAGTGCCAATGGCATATTGGTTATCTGCTATTTTCCAGGCGCAGTTGATCCGGTCGTTTTGCAGAATGGGATCGATACTGGTTTTATGTGGCAGGAGGGTATTATTACAGAGTAGAAATAAACCATTATTAAGAGAAGCTACCAGTAAGGTATCGCCTTTGTAGGCGGTGATATCTTTAATACGCAGACTGGTAGTGGGTATGTTATTGCAGGCAGGCTCCCATTTACCATTTTTTAATGTCAGCAGGCCAAGGGTACGGTCGGTGGTATATAACTGATGGTTGGCCCAGGTCATCATGAGCCAGCCACCGGGTGCATCGAAGAAGGTGATTTTGTTTTGTTTCAGTTCGAAAATGCTTTCTATAGTCCGGAAATAAACCACATCACCGGCGATAATGATATCCCAGATGTCTGCAAACTGGTGATCTACCGGTGGGATGAGGTGTTTCAGGGAATGGTATTCCAGTGTCCCATTGGCTGCCGGGAAGAAGTAGCCAATTTCATCGTGTCCGCCTACGTAAATTTTTCCCGTGGGATCTACTGCCACAGATCTTACTTCCGCTTTATTAGGGAGCCGGTGTAGTTTCCAGTATCTGCCATTGAAGGTGAGCAGGCCATCGTTGTTGGCCATGTACAAAATGCCATTGCTGCCCTGTCGGATACATCTTATATCTGCACTGGCGTGAAAGTCCAGGCTATTGTAATTAATGATGTCTGGCAGGCCGATCGTGTTTTGTGCTCCGGCAGGTATGGAAAGGCAAATGAAAAGTAAAAGGAATATCAGGACTCGATGCATAGACCAAAACAAAATAGGGTTTTTCTTCGGGAAATTTCTCCTGTAGTGGTATTGTAGGGGTAATAAACACCCGGAATCAATTGATTATCAATATTGGTAGAGGGAATGTTTAGGTGGAAAAATAGCAGGTGAAGGGATTAATCCGGATATTTGTTTTCACAGGAATGGCACTAAGGTCCACCAATTTTTTCCTGGTCCACGTTAAAAGGTAATTGTAAAACCACTGTTTAAATATAAGATCGCCTATGACTCGTTTGCTGGGGTATATTATTTTAGGGGCATTGTTTTCACGGCCGGCATTCTCTCAATCTGTTATTCATGTGAACCAGGTGGCTTATGATAGTCGTGGTCCGAAAACGGCCGTTGTAAGTAGTGATGTACCAATGCCGGTACCATTGCGCTTTTCACTGCAAAATACAGCAGATAATAAAGTCGTGTTCACCGGTAAGACCGATAAAGCGACACAGGTGCCTGAGTGGTTTGCCGGTAAATATTATTACCGGGCAGATTTTTCCTCCTTCCGGACAGCGGGTAATTTCCGTATAACCATTACCGTTAAAGAGGTTACTTACACTTCTGCTGCTTTTGAAATTGGGAATAATGTACTGGCATTAAAAGTAGTACCAGCCATCTTACACTTTTATAAAGGACAGCGGGCCAATACACCCGAAGAAGAAGATGCGGATAAAGGTGTGTTGTTGTATGGCAGTGATAAGCGGGTAGATATCCGTGGGGGCTGGTGTGACGCTTCCGGAGATGTCAGTAAATATTTTTCTCACCTGGCTTACGCCAATTTCATGTCACCGCAGCAAATTCCGCTGGTGACCTGGTCATTGATTAACCTGCGGGAAACCGCGCCGAAGTTGCTGTCTTCTTTACAACAAACAACAGCGGCAGAGCAGGAAGCCCTGTGGGGAGCGGATTATATGATGCGCGCTTTGTCCGACAGTAACTATTTCTACATGACGGTGTTCAGCTATTTTAATAAAGATGCACATGCCAGGAGGATCGTTGGTTTGCTGGCCAACAGCGTCACCACGGCTGATTACCAGTGCGCTTTCCGGGAAGGTGGTGGGATGGGTGTCGCAGCATTGGCAAGAATTGCCGGCTGGAAAAAGAACGGCGACTTTACCGCTGCCCAATATCTCGATGGGGCTAAAAGAGCTTTTGCCCATTTATTGATACATAATAAGGAGTATGATGATGATGGGAAAGAAAATATCATAGATGATTATTGTGCATTGATGGCGGCGACTGAACTATGGATTGCCACCGACAGTGCGCTTTACAGAAATGAAGCGCGGAAGCGCGCCGGTAATCTGACACGGCGTTTATCTCCAACAGGTTACTTTATAGCAGACGATGGCGACCGGCCTTTCTTCCATGCCTCTGATGCGGGGCTGCCAGTGATTGCACTGGTACGGTATCTTGATAAGGAAAAAGATAGCCGTTACCGTGATACGGCGTTAACCACCATTCGTAAAGCCCTGGATTACAACCTGGCCGTCACCGGCAGCGTGAGTAATCCTTATGGATATGCGCGGCAGCATTTTAAATACCGGGGTGCCATAAAGGCTGGATTTTTTATACCGCATGAAAATGAAACCGGTTGGTGGTGGCAGGGCGAAAATGCGCGGCTGGGATCATTGGCAGCAGCGGCTATCACCGGCGGGAGACTGGTATATCCGGCCAAAGGTAATTGGGGCGTACGTGCGCCACTGGCAGATTATGCTGCTCATCAGTTGTCGTGGATCCTGGGTGAAAACCCTTATGATATGTGTTTCCTGTATGGTTATGGCAAGAACAATGTGCCCTATATGAAAGCATTGTACGAGCATGGTACCGGTAAAGGTGGTGTTTCCAACGGCATCACTGGTCACAAGGAAAGTGGTGATGGCAGCGGTATTGATTTCAAAGAAGAAGACAATGGTAATGAGTGGCGGTGGACGGAGCAATGGATTCCGCATTCCGCCTGGTTTCTGCAGGCTGTCACCGCAATGGCGAAAGAATAGAATTATATTGAGGTTACATAACCAAATCACATGTCAATCAAAACAAACAGATTATTATCTATTGATGCATTTCGCGCCATTACCATGTTGCTGATGATTTTTGTGAATGATGTAAGTGGGGTCAGTAATATTCCGGCCTGGATAGAACATGTCCGGGGAGATGAAGAGGGGATGGGCTTTGCAGATACTGTATTCCCTACCTTTCTTTTTATTGTAGGACTTTCTATTCCGTATGCCATTGGGTATCGCATACAAAAGCAGCAGTCGTTTTTAAAAATTGAAACGCATATCGTATTGAGATCAGTAGCGTTGATTGTAATGGGCTTCTTTCATGTCAACCTGGAAAGCTACAGTTCCGCAGCGGTGTTACCTTATTCGGTATGGGAAATTATTATTACGCTCAGCTTTTTCCTGGTATGGCTGGATTATCCGGAAACGATGTCTAAAACGCTCAGGTATAGCCTGACTACTTTGGGTGTTGCGTTGCTGGCATTAATGGCGTGGCTCTACAAAGGTGGTGATGCCGAACATCCGCATGGCATGCAGCAGTCGTGGGGTGGTATCCTTGGTATTATAGGATGGGCTTACCTGGTAAGTGCTACGGTGTATTTGCTGATCCGGGGTCGCTTCGAATTGTTGCTGATAGCACTGCTGCTATTCCTGGCTATTAACCTGGGCACTCATGGAGGCTGGTTTCCTTTCTGGCTGTGGATTATCGGCGATGCGTCTTCTATTACGCTGATCCTGGGCGGTGCATTTATGTCTGCTTTGTACAGCAGGTTGCTCCAACGCGGACGCCCCAACGCAGTATGGCCGCTTTTTGCGGGGATAGGTATAGGCGCCATTGTACTGGGATTCCTGGTACGGCCTTATACCGGTGGTATTTCGAAGATAGGATCTACGCCGGCCTGGGTATTGATTTGCGGAGGTATTGGTATACTGGTGTTTGAGTTACTGATTTTCCTGGTAGATGTGAAAGGTAAATTTCATTGGTTCAGGATCATCAAACCGGCGGGTACCAGCACGTTGACCTGCTACCTGATGCCTTATTTGTTGTACTCACTTTATTCGCTGGTAGGTTTTCATTATCCGCAATGGCTCGACAGTGGCATAGGTGGTATTTTCCGCTCTTTTGCGGTGGCCTTTGTCCTGATCATGATAGTGGGATTCCTGGAGAAAAAGAAATTAAGATTAAAAATCTAGCATGCTACAAAAATATTCATTTCAACAAGAGATTATGAAGTATTTGCATTCACCAAAGAAAGGAGGTATCTATTTTTTAATGCTACTACTCCCGGCTTTACTTAACGCTACTACACCTGCTCTGCGCGTATTTGAAAAAAACATGGCAGAGCAGGAGAAGCCGGTGATTATTGGTTATGTAGGTGGCTTTCGCGGCCTGGTGGATGTTGACAAAATTGCGGCGAATAAGCTGACGCATATCAATTACGCATTTGTAAATGTGCAGCATAACCGGGCGGTGTTAAGCAATGAGAAAACAGATACGATCAACCTGCGCAAGTTAAATCTGCTGAAAGAAAAGAATCGCGATTTAAAGATCCTGATTTCTATTGGGGGCTGGGCCTGGAGCGCTAATTTTTCAGATGCGGTGTTAACAGATACTGCCCGCCGGGCGTTTGCAGCCAGCGCAGTGGATATTATCCGGAGATATGCACTGGATGGGGTAGACATCGATTGGGAATATCCTGCCAGACCTGGTGAAACCGGTAATATATATCGTCCGGAAGACAAGCAGAATTATACGCTGATGTTTGCTGCCTTGCGGGCGGAGTTGGATAAGCTGGAAAAAGAAACACATCAGAAGAAATTGCTGACAACAGCTGTTGGTGGCTTTGAGTCTTTCCTGGAAACTTCAGAGATGGGAAAAGCCCAGCAATACCTGGACTACATCAACCTGATGACCTATGATTTTTATTCAGATAAAAATGCAGGTCATCATACTAACCTGATGACCGCTGCCGGCAATCCTGCGGGGCATTCTGCCGACAAGGCGGTGAAAGCCTACGTAGCAGCAGGTGTGCCGGTAAATAAGCTGGTGATGGGAATCGCCTTTTACGGCCGGCGTTTTATACTGGCTGATAGCACTGGCACCGGGCTGGGAGGAAAGATCGTATCACAGTCTTTCGGTAAAGGCTATACGTTTACGAAAGATAGCCTGGTGAATAAAAAGGGCTTCATTGCCTACCGGGATGAAAGCGCCAAAGCACCTTATCTTTTTAACCCAACTACACGGGAGTTTATCACCTACGATGATGAGTGGTCGGTACAAAATAAATGTGATTATGTAACGACACATAAAATGGCAGGAGTGATGTTCTGGGAATATTCTTCTGACGAAAAAGAATATCTGTTGGACGAGATTAACACCTCGCTGCGCGGAACGCAACCCGTGGCTGGTAAACCCGCCTTCACTGCGTTGGTGCTATATGAAAACGGTGGACATCATGTAGCATTTTCTAAAGCCGCCCGGGTATGGCTGGACCAACTCGCTGCTAACAATCATTTTGTGGTCAACTATATTAATAACACGGACAGTATCAATGATGTTTATCTGAAAAAGTACCAGCTGTTCATTCAACTGGATTATGCCCCCTATGGCTGGAAGCCGGAGGCGGCAGCGGCTTTTGAACGATACGTTTCTGAAGGCCGTGGTGGCTGGATCGGTTTTCACCATGCAACCTTGCTGGGAGAGTTTGATGGCTTCCCTATGTGGAACTGGTTTTACAACTTCATGGGTGGCATTCGTTTTACCAATTATATCCCTGACTTTGCCGATGGTAAAGTAACGATAGAAGATAAAACACATCCGGTAATGAAGGGCATTACATCTCCCTTTATTATTAAAAAAGAAGAATGGTATACCTACGATAAAAGCCCGCGCCCGCAGGTACATGTACTGGCCAGCGTAGATGAATCTTCCTATGTGCCCGCCTCTGATAAAAAGATGGGTGATCATCCGGTGGTATGGACCAACGAGCATGTAAAGGCAAAGAATATATACATTTTTATGGGGCATGGCCCCGCATTGCTGGAGGATCCGGCTTATACACAACTGTTTCAGAATGCTATTTTCTGGGCGGCTGTTAAGTAGCCCGGGAAATACCGTGCAGTGCAGTAGGCGTAGTGTAATTGCCCTGCACTAATTTTCGTATACGCGTTTACGTTTTTCTTTGATGGGCATTGCCCCGGACTTCCTATTGCCCGTCATCACCATTTGTTACCACGTAGTATGTAAAGGATACCCGCTATTAATTAAACACAAATACACAATTATGATGAAGAAAAGCCCATTGTTATTATGCCTGTTGTTACATATCAGCTTTGCAGCAACTGCTGTTAGCAAGCCACCTGCCTTTAAAGTACTCGCCTTTTATAATCTCCGTGTAGAGCCGGACCATGTTGATTTTGCAAATGATGCGCTGGTATATTTCAAGCGATTGGCGACAGAAAGAAATTTTCAGTTTGATACTACCACGGATTGGTCCAAAATGAATGCAGCCGTATTGAGTAAGTACGAGGTAGTGTTGTGGTTGAATTTTTTCCCCACCACACCGGAACAGCGGGTTGCTTTCAGCACCTATATGGAGCATGGCGGCGGATGGATTGGATTTCATGTGGCAGGCTACAACGATAAATATACACAGTGGCCCTGGTTTGTAAACTTCATGGGAGGAGCCGTTTTTGTAAATAATAACTGGCCGCCATTACCGGCAAAATTGCATGTGGATCCTACCAATCACCCGGTGACACGGCATTTGCCCGCTGACTATCTGAGTCCCGCTAATGAGTGGTACCAATGGGATCCCAGCCCCCGGTTAAGTAAAGATGTAAAAGTATTGGTCACCTTAGACGCTGCGAATTATCCGCTGGGAAAAAAGAACCTGTTGACTTCCGGTGATATCCCGGTAGTATGGACCAATAAGAAATACAATATGCTGTATGTTAATATGGGACATGGCGATAAAATATTTACAGATTCCCTGCAGAATAAAATGTATGAAGATGCCCTGTTATGGGTGGGACGTAAGAAAGAATAGATTATTTACCGGTGAATAAATCCACAGCAGGCCAGGGTGTATTGGGATCATTCACCGCTTTCCATAACAGTCCATCGAGGTCATTAAAAAAGCTGCTGTCGGTGCGGGTATTGCAAAGCATTACCCAGGTAAATCCATGATGAGAGCGAATGATTTCGCTGGCAGTACCGGGGAGTGAGCCGGAGTGCCACCAGTTGTGATAGGGATTCACGGCCCATCCCAGGGCATAGCCGGGATTAGCGGTGGAAGCAGTGCTCATAACAGTGATGGCAGTATCTGTGAGTATATCTGCCGGAGCAGGGAAACCATCTACGTGTACCAGCAGGCGGGCAAGATCGGTAGCAGAAGCAATCCAGCCACCATGTGCATCCATACGGGCAATATTGTAAATGTAGGGTTGTTCGCCGTGCTGTCCGTAGTACACTACTTCATTTGGTTTTCTTTGCGCTAAGGTGTTACCACCTATCTGCATGGTGGTGATACCGCAGGGTTGTAGTACTGCTTTTTTTACATAGGCTTCATAGGGCATGCCGGAAACTTTTTCGATGATCCTGCCGAGTATGCAGTAGCCGAAATTAGAATAAGCGTATACGGAGCCGGGCCTATTTTCCAGCGGTTGATGGGTAATGGTCCATGAAATCAGTTCATCTGCCGACATAGCAGGATGGCTGAACATAGGATCTGTGCCGTTGTTGGTCCAGCCGCCGGCAGTATGTTGCAGCAGTTGGCGGACGGTGATTTTCCGCAGCTTTTCCGGGTAGGGCGGTTGACCATAGGTGGTATCGAGTACGCCTTTCTTCCCAAACACGGTCGCATCGAGCGACAGTTTTTTAGCATCCACTAATGTAAGTATAGCCGTCGCCGTTATACATTTCGAAACGCTGGCAATACGAAATAAACTATTGGCAGTAGCGCTGGTTTGTTGCAGCGTATCTGCGTAACCGTAGCCTTTCGCATATACCAGTTTACCATGGTGTGTAACGGCGATGGCCATGCCGGGAACATGATACTGCTTCATGAAAGTAGTGACAGTATTATCTATTGCCGGTAAGCTTTGCGCAGTAGCAGTGTGGCTTTGGGTCATGCCGATGAGCAGGCAGAATGGTATAAGGAGTAATCTCATTTCTTTAAGGTACAAAAATATTTCCTTCGAGGTAAGTCTTGCAGTGGCCACCAATAAATACGCGGTCACCAGCATCTACACAGTATAATTTTCCTCTTCTGGCAGATAGCTGTAACGCCACCATTTCCTTCTTGTCTAGTTGGGCGCTCCAGAAAGGTATCAGGGAGCAATGGGCGGATCCGGTTACCGGGTCTTCAAAGATGCTGGCCTGTGGTGTAAAAAAGCGGGATACAAAATCCACTTCTTTTCCTTTGGCGGTGATGATGATGCCACCGGGATCCAGGTTGATCTGGTCCAGGATCGCTTTGTCTGGCTGCAGGTTGCGGACAATTTCTTCATCATGATACACGAGTATATAATCTCTTGCCTTGAGTACTTCCATAGGGTACACGCCCATGCCTTTGAGTATTTCAGGTGGGAGAGAAGCGGTTGTCGCGGGTCTTGACGGAAAGTTGAGTGTGAGCAGGTCTTTATTTTTGCTCACAGCCAATGCGCCGCTTTGTGTATGAAAGGTGAGCTGGTGCATGTCCCAGCCCAGGTGATTAAAGAGTACATGTGCGGTGGCGAGGGTTGCATGTCCGCAGAGATCCATTTCTATTTCGGGTGTAAACCACCTGAGTTCATAGTGGCCGGACTGGGCGGTGGGTATAAAGAATGCGGTTTCTGGCAGAAAGTTTTCTGCGGCTATTTTCTGCAGGATATCTGTTGGCAACCAGGCTTCCAGTTGGCAAACTGCAGCCGGGTTGCCGCGGAACAGTTCATCGGTGAAAGCATCTACCTGGTAAATGGGTATATGTGGCATGACGAAGATGATTTGCTGGACCCCAAAGTTATTGCTTTTTTAAGCGTGTTGATCTGCGTGTGTTTGATGAGTGTCGGTGGTGGATTGTGTGTTATGCCTGCTGCTGCGGGGGAGGGTGATTGCCCAGAATATTAATCCCATGGCGCTGATGGCAGCGCCGAGTATACATACGCCTGTCCACCCCGCATGGGCATATGTAGTGGTGGCTGCAATGCTGCCTATGCCGCTGCCAATGGAGTAGAAGAGCATATAGCCTGCTACGAGGCGGTTGCGTGATTCCGGACGGATCTGGTAGATCATACTTTGATTGGTGACATGCACTGCCTGTATAGCCAGATCGAGCAGGATAATGCCGGCAATGAGTGCCCAGATGGATTGTGTGGTGAAACTAACGGGTATCCAGGAGAGGAGCAGCAAGGTGAGTGCTACTCCGGTGGTCCACTGCCCAAGACCGCGATCAGCGAGATGTCCGGCTCTGGCGGCTCCAAGGGCGCCAGCTACGCCTATCAGGCCAAACATGCCCACTACGGTATGCGTAAACTGATAGGGGGGAGCGCTGAGGGGTAACACGAGGGAAGTCCATAGTACACTAAAGGCAGCGAAGATGAACATGGCAATGATGGCGCGGACCCGGAGGATGCGTTCTTCGAAGAAAAGTCGGAAAACGGAGGCCAGCAACTGGGGATAGGAGGCGACTACTTTGCCGGGGTCATTTTTGGGCAGCACCCTGAACAATGCGATGGCCGTGACTAGCATCAGTACTGCGGAGAAGACATATACCGCTCTCCATCCGGCGAGATCAGCGAGGGTGCCGGAGATCGCGCGTGCGAGCAGAATGCCCAGCACCACGCCACTGGTGACGAGTCCTACGATACGCCCACGTTCTGCAGGGGCCGCCAGTGTAGCGGCATAGGCCACCAGTGTTTGAGTGACGACTGCCAGTAATCCAACTGCGGCGATGCCTGCAAAGAAAGGAGGCTGGGCAGGCGCCCAGGCGACTAACAATAAGGCCACCACTGCGAGCAACAGTTGGGTAACGATCAGACGGCGGCGGTTAAACAGGTCGCCCAAAGGCAGTAGTAATAATAATCCCAGGGCATAGCCTGTTTGCGTAATGGTGACAACAATGCCTACTGCACCTGGCCGGATATGGAGGTCTTGCCCTATGGTGTTGAGTAATGGTTGTGCATAGTATACATTAGCTACGGCGCATCCGCTGGCGGCGGCAAATAGCAAGGCAGTGGCTTTGGACAGTGGTACGGTTTTTTCCATTAAATGTATTTTTTATTATGTACTGAATGGTACAAAATAATTGATGAAATTAGTTTGCTGTTTACATTGTTAGCAGCACTGATGAGCTGAACTTTATCAGGATCTATTCCAGTATTTTCAATTGCGTTTCTATGATGGCAGCGAGGGATTCGTTATCCGGATAAATTCTCCGGGTAATACCTAGTCCGTTCCAGTTATTGAGTAATAAACGGGCCAGCAGTGCCGGTTCCAGCTTAGAGGTGAGTTTGCCTTGTTCTTTGCCCCGCAGCAAGGCTTTCAGGAAAAGACCTTCCAGGTCCTGCAGGTGGTGCACAGCTTTTTTCATCAGCAGGATTTCGGTGTTAGATAATTCTGCGATGGCGTTGCCCATGATGCAGCCCCGCTGGTGTATTTTTTTGGGGCTCTCTGTAATCCTGCGGAAAAATTGACGGATGTATTCAATAGGGTCTTCTGTTTTGTCCAGTTCCTTTTTAAACCGGGCAATGGCATTTTCGCTGTGTTGCGCCAGTGCTTTTTCAAAGAGTTCTTTCTTGCCTCCTTTAAACGCCAGGTAAAAACTGCCTTTGCCGATGCCCATTTCCGCCAGCAGATCTTCTGTAGAAGTAGCTTCATATCCTTGCCGCCAGAAGAGATCAGCCGCTTTGCCAATCACTTCCTGATCATCGAATATTTTAGGTCTGCCTGACATGCTGTGGTTATTTTAGTCCAAAGGTATATTCTTTACCAGTTAGTACAAAATTTTTCCGGCAACAAAAAACCTGCGATTTGCGCAGGTTCTTGTTTGTGTTGGAAATAGATTGACTAGTGGTGCGGGGTTTGTGGGTGAAGTAGTTGAAACAACGCTTTTTGCAAATCATCATTATGAAGGTTGTTTAACTGCTCGGTTGCTATTTCGTAGTAGGCAGACTTTTTACCTAATACGCCGATAACAAACGTATGCCCGGCCTGCACCGGTTCAGCTGTTTGAGGATGCTTTTTTGATAGTGTTACCACTACATCTTTGAATTTTGACATGTGGTGAATATAATAAAAATAAACGGGATTGGGGAGCTGTTCGGTGGAGAGGGGCCATGCCATGTACTATTCTCCTGATATATTATTATTTTACAGTATGACTGCAGTATTAAGTAAGCGGGCGCGATTTGAAGGCTGTATTTTAGGCGGCAGGGCAGGTAGCGGGTGCACTATCAGGACCAACAAAAATTCCGGCTGCATTGTTACAAAAGTTACAATCGCTGCCGGAATATGTATATATCAATCGGGTACTAACAGATAGTTACCCTACCTAATGGTTGTATTACTAACTTACTCTTACCCCATGCAATAATTTCTCCATCGCATTTTGCAGTGATCCCGCGCGGGTTACTTCTCCTGAATTCACGAAAAATATTTCATCTGCATTCTCAATGGTATTAAGTCGGTGTGCAATAATTACACGCGTAGTAGATGCGGGCAATTTCTCCAGTATTTCGCCCAGCAACTGTTCCGTAACGGTATCAATATTTGCAGTGGCCTCATCGAGTATTAATAAGTCTGGTTTGCGGAGAACGGCCCGCATAAAGGCAATAAGCTGTTTTTGTCCCAGGCTCACCCCATCGCCACCGGATACTACTTTTGATTCCAGGCCTTCTTCGAAGATAGCCAGCAGCTTTTCCAGGTTGGCTTCTTTGATCACTTCTGTTAGCTGGTCGTTGGTATAATCTTTATACAGCGGATTGCCGTATAATATATTTTCTTTTACCGTACCGGTAAACAGGAATGGTTCCTGTAAAATGAAACCAATTTTCTGAGAACGTTCATCTGCATCATAGCCCCTGATATCTTTTCCATTCAACAGCACGGTGCCTTGTGTAGGATCGTATAAACGTGCAATGAGAGAAGCGGTGGTTGTTTTTCCGCCACCAGTTGGTCCTACCAAAGCATAGGTTTTTCCTTGTTCCAGGGAGAGACTGATATTGTGTAATATTTCTCTGCCTTCCGGGTAACCGAAATGTACATTTCTGAACTCCAGTAATGGAGCGTTGGATGTATTGGTAGTTACTGCCGGTACGGTTACCAGGTCTGTTTCCAGCGCCAGTATTTCAGAGATCCGGTCCCATCCCGCCATGGCTACCTGGAAATTGGCCCAGAGTGTGGCGAGTTGTCTTAATGGATTATAAAAGTAGTTAGCGTATGCCAGGTAACTCACCAATAAGCCTATACTGAATTCTCCCTGTGTAATCAGGTATATACCACCTGTCAGTACCAGCAGTTGTGCGATACTGGCACACATGGCATAGAACGGGAGAAATACGTTATTAGCCAAACCAGCGCCAATAGCGGTTTCGTAATTCTTATCGTTGGCTTCATTGAAGCGTTTTCTGAAATAATCGCGGCGGTTGAAGGCAACGATTACTTTAAAATTACTGAGGCTTTCCTGAATTTCTGCACTCATACCACCCACTGTTTTCAGGTTGGCGGCATTTTTTCTTTTGATCCAGGGCGATAAGATCCTGGTGAAGATCAGGATGAGCAAAGCGGGTGCCAGCGCGGCAATACCTATTTTATAATTGATCACCAGTAAAAAAATGCCGGAGCCAATCATAGTGGCAATGTTACCCACAAACTGCATCAGTGATTGTGAAAAAAACTGGTTGAGTTTATCGGTATCGTTGTTGACACGCGAAATAAGGTCTCCTGCTTTATTTTGATTAAAAAAGGCAACCGGCAGTTGTTGTATTTTACTGAAGATGGAGTTACGGAGTGTGAACAAGGTTCGTTGTCCTACACCTCCCATCAGTTTTGTTTGAAAGAAGCTGGTAAATAAGGCCACCAGGTACATACACAGTAATATACCGGAGAATACCAGTACGCCGTGATATTGTTTATGCTGCACATAATGATCGATCGTGTAACCAATTAAAAAAGGTCCCAGCAGGTTGAGCGTAGAGTTCAGCAGGATAGCTGATAACGCGATGATCAGATTTTTTTTCTCATGGGAAATCAGCTGCAGCAGATTTCTGAATGCAGCGTAGTTGGATGTTTTATGCTCCTTCTCCGTATATTTATTAAGATTGTAATTCATAGTTGCTGGTACTTTGTTGGGAATTAAAGATCTGGATGTACTCAGGACTGGAATTGATCAGTTCATGGTGTGTACCGCTGGCAATAATTTCGCCCTGCATGAGCAGGATGATCTGATCGTAATGTGTTACAGAAGAAATTTTCTGTGTCACCGACAGGAGCGTGATGCCCGGATATTCTGTCTGAACGTTGGCCAGTATTTTCTTTTCCGTATTGGTATCTACACGGGCGGTGAAATCATCCAGTAGCAGGATCTTTGGGTTGATAGCCAGTGCGCGTGCCAGCATGATGCGCTGTTTTTGCCCACCGGAAAGACTGGTGCCTCTTTCTGACACGATGGTGTTCAGTTTTTCAGGCAATGCTTCTGTGAACTCTTTGAGTTCAGATGTGTACAGTGCTTTTTCGAGGGATGCATCGGTGACACTGTCATTGAAGGCAATGTTTTCCCGGATGCTCATATTGAAGATGATGCTGTCCTGGAATACAAAGCCAATCTGGCTGTGAAAGGATTCGGAATTATAATCTGATACCGGACGGCCATCTATCAGCACGGTGCCGGAAGACGGTTTTATGAGGCCGGTAAGCAAATACAGCAACTGGGTTTTGCCTGCGGCAGTAGGACCTATCACTGCTACTTTTGATCCGGCTTTTACGGTAAAAGAGATGTTTTTAAGCACTGGTTTCTGACCGTAGTTCACGGTGATATCCCTGAACTCGATGTCTCCCTTAACAGGAGTATTAATGGTACCACCGGGCATGATATCCGGCATATTGATGACGGCGCTGATCCTTTGGTAGGAAGCAGTGGCCTGGGCAATAATATTGCTCATAAAGCCGATCACCAGTATGGGAAAGATCAGCAGGGCGAGGTAGCTGTTGAACGCAGCGAAATCGCCGAGACTCATGGTATCAGTGATGACGAAATGTCCGCCGAGTGCGAGGATTAAGAGTCCTGCTATGCCGGCAGAGAAAGTGATCACCGGGATCAGTCCTGCAAACATCCGTACAATAGAAAGACCAAAGTTCATGGCTTTACCGTTGGCATCGAGGAATTTTTCATATTCCAGTTGTTGGGAATTAATAACCCTGATGAGTGCTGCGCCGAGGATACTTTCGTTGATAACCTTATTGAGCCAGTCCATTACTTCCCTGCTTTTGATGAACAAAGCCCTTACCTTACGTAATACCAGGAAGAAGGTAATACCGATAACGGGGAGGGTGGCAATCACCGCCAGGGCAAGTTTCCAGTTGATGGTGAGCAGTAATATGCTGGCACCAATAATAATGAACAGGGAAGATACCAGGGAAACGATCGCCTGCGACACAAATAATTTGATGGAATCCACATCTGCAATCAGGTTGGTCAGCAATCGGGAAGGGTTGGCCTGTTCAATCCAGGCATAACTCTGGCCGGATATTTTATCTGAAATTTGGGTGCGGAGGTTCCTGGCTACTTTTTCAGACACATATGTTTGTATGATATTCTGAAGATAAGTAAACACCAGGATGATGACGATAGCCACCAGGAATTTTATCAGTAACGGGTTGAGTTGAAAGGTACCATGCTCATATGCATCGATGCCGTTTCCGATAATTTTGGGTAGCCATAAGTTGAGGCCATTGCTCAACAGCGTAAACAGTATCAGCAAAACAACCATTCCCATATATGGTTGCAGCAGACTGAATATGCCGGCTTCTTTCTTTTTAGTACCAGCTTCTTGTTTCATCTTACCAGATATGTTTTGCAGCTAAAAACAGGATTTCCATTTTGAAGACGAATGCGTCCCGTAAATATTGTATAATAGGGGGCAAGATAGCATGTTTTTTTAGCTTTTAGCTGTTAGCCATTAGCTGTTAGGCAATGCAGCGGAAAATATCATGGTTTAACTAAAAGTTATGGCTTAAAAACTAATAGCTAAAAACCCGATACAGCGAAGAATGCCCGTATTCTCCGCGGTATCGGGAATGTGTTTAGATACTAAGTGTAGCCTGTTGTTTCTTTTCGCAGATGGCGCTCGCAAACCATTGAAATTCATCCATGAATTTTTGTGCCGATCTGAGTGTAAATTCATTGGTTAATTCCTGCGCGTCATTGAATGCGCCATATACTTCCGGCACCAGCAATTTGGTGGGGAGTGGGAAGGCGCCTAAGCTGAGGATCACTTGTTGCAGCTGTGTAGCGGCGTTAATGCCCCCGAATTTGCCGGCGCTGACAGTTACAATGCCGATCACTTTCTTCGAAAATTCGCCGTAAAAATAGTCAAGTGCATTTTTCAATACACCGGAAAAGCTTCCATGATATTCCGGTGTAACCATGATCACCGCATCTGCTGTATGGAGGCGGTTACTTAAATCCTGTACTGCTGCCGGCAGCTGCGGATGCTTGCCCACACGCTCTTCCAGCATGGGTAGGGGCGTTTCTGCAAGGTCTATCAGATCAATAGTGCTTCCATTTGCCTGTAATTTATGTTGCAGGTAATGGGCGATCTTCTGAGATTGTCTTCCCTGACGGATACTGCCAATTATTATTGCTATTTTCATTGTAATGGATGTTTATGTTTAAAGTATGTACATGCGGGGGCCTGCTGCTGAAAGCAACGAGGCTGCCATAGCCTTAGCTGTTGATTCGTATATGTTTAATAATATCAGCCGGAGGGCCCTGCCGGTTGATATGACGGAGTAGTAGTTTTGAATCGCCGCATACTCAGGTGCTGCACACGGTATACGCGCGGCAGTGCCGGTGTTGCGGGATCGCAACTATTCGTTTTAGTTATGGGACAAAGATAGTATCTTTGCTTAATAAACCAAATAAACACTTTGTTTATTATGAATAATAATTTTGCTGACAATGAGCGGGCGATATGGATACTCAAAACCAGGGGACCACAACCTTTGTGCGCACTAGCCGAAGAGTTGAAGGTAACCATGGAGGGAGCGCGTTTTCAACTGCTCAAACTGGCAAATGAAGGATTGGTAGAAGCTACTACAGAATCGAAGGGAAGAGGAAGACCAAAACAGATCTGGTCTTTAACCGACGCAGGCAATGCCCGTTTTCCGGACCGCCACCAGGACCTGGCGCTGAAGCTGCTCTGTAATATGAGTAAAACATTATCGCCCGAAAACATGGGCAAAGTACTGGATGCTACCGCACAAAGTACACAGGAGAAATACCAGGAAGAGCTGAAAGATTGTAAAGACCTGGAAAGTAAGGTGCTTCAGCTGGCAGATCTCCGCAAGCGGGAAGGTTACATGGCGGAGTTCAAAAAAGAAGGAGATAGTTTCCTGCTGATAGAGAATCATTGTCCTATTCAGGCAGCGGCCAAATGTTGCAGTTATTTTTGCCAGATGGAACAGGATGTGTTTGGAGCAGTGCTCGGAAAAAATGCTGCGATAGAACGGATAGAGCATATACCCGGCGGCCAACGCCGTTGTGTGTACCGTATTTCGGAGAAGTGATTTATTTTATATTTTAGCGAGATAATATCCTGTACTATGATGATTCACTAAAAAAATTGCTCGTTGTTGCGGGACTGCTGACCTGTAGTTGTTGACAAAATATTTATAGCCATCTGTACTTATGTAACTGTTATCCTTATGACTATTATTGTAAGATTTGGCGCATTTGCCGCCATAGCAGCCGGTGTTGCCGGTATGCTTTTTTGTTTGCCTTTCCTCTTTTCAGCAAGAATAGAAGATCTGGTAGGGGCCGGATTTCCTTTCGCCGGCGGCGCTTTCATAGCCGGTGCAGGATTGATCGCGCTATCAAAAACTGCTTTTGAAAAAATAGCTATCGTAGATAATATCGCAAAATGGGGATCTTTTGCCGCCATAGCAGCCGGCATTGCTGGCATGTTTTTTTGTTTGCCCTTCCTCTTTTCAGCAAGGATAGAAGATCTTGTGGGTGCAGGTTTTCCGTTTATGGGCGGTGCTGTTATTGCCGGCGCAGGATTGATCGCGTTATCTAATTTATCTGCCGCCAAAGAAAAAGCACAGTGATATCTAATGGAAGCAATTATTTTTTGTGGTATACAAGCTACCGGTAAAACATCTTTTTACAAACAGCATTTTTTTGAAACGCATATGCGGATCTCTATGGATCAGCTGCATACCCGTAACAAGGAAGGGCGTTTTTTAGATGTATGTTTTTCCCTGCAACAACCATTTGTGGTAGATAATACGAATCCGGGTAAAGCGGACCGGGAGAGATATATTGCCCTGGCAAAACAGTATAAATTTAAAGTGAAGGGATATTATTTTAAATCAGCGCTGGCGGGTGCTATAGAACGTAACAGTGGGCGATCCGGTAAGGCATTTATCCCGGAGGTGGGTATCCGCGGCACTTACCGCCGGCTGGAGTTGCCCTCGCCGGAAGAAGGATTTGATGAATTGTATTTTGTAGAGATAGTAGACAATAGGTTTATTATAAAACCCTGGACCCATGAAGTTTGATGATCTGGATTTAAAAATGCGCGTATATGAAACAGCGCACGATACACAGGTATTGCCTGGTATGTATATGGTAGCGAGGATTGATGGTCGTGGTTTTACACGGCTTACCAAAGAAACACATCCTTTTGAAGCACCTTTCGATGTACGCTTCCGCGATTACATGATTGCTACTACGGAGCACCTGATGAATTGTGGATTTAAGGTAATTTATGGCTATACACAAAGCGATGAAATTTCCTTGTTATTTGATTTAAATGAAACAGCTTTCTCCCGGAAGCACCGGAAATATAATTCCATACTTGCCGGAGAAGCCAGCGCGCAATTCTCGGTGTTGCTGGGGAGTGTGGCAGCTTTCGATTGCCGCATCTGTGAACTGCCTAATGCCGGACTCGTAGAAGATTATTTTCGCTGGCGTAATGAAGATGCGCACCGTAACTCCCTGAATGCACACTGCTATTGGCGTTTAAGGCAGGATGGCGTTACTAAAACAGATGCCTCCAAACGTATTGAAAAGCTTAGTATCGCGGAGAAAAATGAGCTGCTGTTTTCGATGGGCGTAAATTTCAATGAACTACCCTTATGGCAAAAGAGAGGCACCGGTATTTACTGGGCAGAAGTAGAGAAAGAAGGTTTTGATGTGAAGCAGCAAACTACCGTGATCGTAAAAAGAAAGCAGCTTTGCCGCAATATGGAATTGCCGATGAGAGACGAATATAATGAGTTTATCAGCCGGATTATAAACGCTGTGTAATGGGATGGGCATCCCTGGAATACAATGTCCGGTACCCGCAACAGTAGAGGTTATCAGCTGAATAGCCCCAGCTATTTTCCTGATAAGTATAAATAAATCAGCTTTTATCGGTATTTTTAGAGCGATAAATAATCATTTATATTGTCAGGGGAGGAGGTTCCAGGGATGATAGCCGAGTATTCAAACAAGGAGCATATTTTACTGCAAAAGTTCGCTGGTGGAGACCAATCCGCTTTCCAATTTATATTTAACCAGCATTACAGAGCGCTATGTTATTTTGCCTTTACCATTGTTGATAGTGAACAGGAGGCAGAGGACCTCGTGCAGGAAACCTTTTCAAAGCTTTGGGATAAACGGGGTGATTTTAAATCTGCTACCAATATAAAAGCCTTTCTTTTTATTGCCACCAAAAATGCTTGTCTCAATTTTCTGAAGAGCCGGGAGCGGTTATCTGTAAAAGAAAAAGAATTTTCTTATTTACAGGAAGAGCAGGTAACAGATGAGATGAGTGGTTTTGATGCTGTACTCACAGAAACAGAAATTATACAGCAGTTATACGAGGAAATAGAACATCTTCCGACCCAATGCAGGCGGATTTTTAAAATGAGTTACCTCGAAGGACGCAAGAACGAGGATATTGCCACAACCTTACAGATCTCCTACAATACTGTCAGGGCACAGAAGCTACGGGCGCTTAAACTCATCAGAAGCAGCCTGATAAAAAAGAACATATTACCATTGTTAGGGGTTTATATCACCCTGATCAAACATTATTATAATTATTAATCATTTGTTTTAAGGGAGAAATATTTTTTCCGATTTCTTTAATCGAAATGAAAATTTCATTGTTTCTATATTAAAAGGACGAAGTGGCAGCAGAACAAAACAGTGAAACCAACCCGGTATTACAACGAATGGCTTACCTGATATACCGGTATCAGCAGGGCATATTGACCACTACAGAGGAGGAAGAACTGCAGGTATGGGTAGCCGCGTCTGCGGAAAATCGTCTTTTTTTTGAACAGCTAACGGATCCGGTGATCCTTCGCGATAAGCTGGCGCAGTATGAGAAATTTGATACTGCTGCCGGTTGGGCCACCTTTAGTGCACAACATTTTCCGGTAGCAGACAAGGGGCGGGTACGCAACATGTACCGCTGGTGGAGTGCTGCGGCGGCGGTGTTGCTGCTATTGGGTGCAGGCATTTATTTATTCCGTCCTTCCGCTCCGGCACCACGGGTAGCCGCCGTATCAGTACCGGCTGCCCGGATATTGCCGGGATCCAGTAAAGCCATGTTAACACTGGCAGATGGTTCAGTGATACCATTGGATAGTAACGGCAACCAGGTGATTCAACAACAGGGCGCACTTATTCATTTGAACAATGGTCAGCTGCAGTATAATACGCAGGACTATTCCGCTCAAACTACCATCAATACCCTCACTACACCCAGAGGTGGTCAGTTTCGGCTTACGCTGCCGGATGGCACCAGGGTATGGTTGAACGCCGCTTCCGCCATTACCTACCCTACTGCTTTTCAGCAAGGGAAAAGAGAAGTGGAGATAAAGGGAGAGGTTTATTTTGAAGTGACAGCAAAGGAAAAAATGCCGTTTAATGTAAAAGTAGGCCCGCTCACCAATATAGAAGTATTAGGAACCAGCTTTAACATCAATGCCTATACAGATGAACCGGGCATTAAAACGACCCTTATACAAGGCGCCGTAAAAGTAAACTCCCGTAATGGATCAAGGGTATTATTACCCGGCCAGCAGGCATTGGTAAATGACCCTGGCGATATCAATATAATAGCAAAGGCAGATACTGCCGCCATCCTGGCCTGGAAGAAGGATGAGTTTTATTTCCGTGACGCAGATATACCCACCGTGATGCGCCAACTGGCCAGATGGTATGATGTAACAATTGTTTATGCAGGTACTATTCCTGCCCGTAGATTTCAGGGAGAAATTCAACGTAATCTGCCACTGTCCGATGTATTGGACGGATTGGAAAATACCGGTATCCATTTCCGCCTGCAGGGCCGCAGTATCATCGTGGAACCATAAGTAACAGCCAGTTTAATTTTTAGCTATCGTCAACTGAATATTATGCACGACCAACTTTAGACATTATAAGGCGGTTGTCCGGACAATAAAAAAACCGGAGGTGATTGGACCCACCTCCGGGGAAATGTCCGGATGATGACCGCACTAAGCTTGTACATACTTGAATACTGATTATCCATCCTAACAAATGCAAATTTATGCAATTGACTTATCATGGTAAAGTCCTTTCTATGCCTGGACTTTCCGCAACCAAAATTGCACTTACTATGAGATTAACGATCTTTCTCATGATTGTGGCGACCTTAAAAGTATCTGCGGGTGCTTTTGCGCAAACAGTATCAGTATCGGTGAAAAATGCTCCCATGGAGGAAGTTTTTTCTTCGGTAAAACAACAAACCGGTTACCTGTTCTTTTACGACAGGGATCTGTTGAGTGCAGTGAAACCAGTGACCATTAAGGCAGAGAACAAGCCGCTGGCAGACTTCCTCACGGAAATCTTCAAGGGACAATCATTGGATTATACGATTAAGGACAAAACAATTTTTATTAAGAAGAAAGTACTACCGGCGGGTTCCAGTCAAACGAACATCGTCTGGGAGACTCCACAACAGCCGTTGACCGGTGTAGTGAAAGATGCTGCTGGTAACCTGCTGATTGGGGTAACCGTGAAGGTGAAGGGAACTAATATTGGTACCATCACCGATGAAAAAGGACACTTCTCTCTTGCTGCAGGTCCGGGTGATGAACTGGTGGTATCTTATGTTGGTTTTGAGTCCCAGACCTTCCACGTAGGGAACTTCGGTCCGCTGCAATTATACCTGAAACCACAAACCAGCAGTCTGGATGAAATGGTGATCGTGGGTTATGGTACTACCAGTAAACGTAATAACACTGGATCAGTAGCCACTATTAAATCGGCTGATATTGCCTCGCAGCCGGTGCTGGATGCATTAGGTGCTATGCAGGGACGGGCGTCTGGTGTAATTATTAACTCCTCCAGTGGTTTATCCGGTTCCAATTTTAAGGTAACCATAAGAGGCCAGAGTTCTATCCTCAGTCCCAATGATCCATTATATGTAATTGATGACGTACCCTTTTATTCAGAACCGCTCAATCAGTTTACTGCTGCCAATGGCGAGCAAAGTCCGCTGGCTGCTATTAACCCCGCTGATATTGAAAGTATCTCTATTCTGAAAGATGCAGATGCTACTTCTATTTACGGTTCCAGGGGTGCTAACGGTGTGATACTGATCAAAACCAAAAAAGGGAAGAGCGGAAAAACACAAACTAACTTCAACGTATATACGGGCGCGCAGAAGGTAGTAAATACCATGAAGATGCTGAGTACGCCGGAGTACATTACTATGCGTAAAGAAGCGTATAAAAATGACAATAAACCATATGATGAAGAGAATGCGCCTGATCTGACACGCTGGGATCAGCAAAAAACAACTGACTGGCAAAAATTCTATATGGGCAATACCGCACATACTACAGAAGCACAGGGATCTATCTCCGGTGGCAGTGAGCAAACACAGTTTTTCTTAAGTGGTACTTACCACAAAGAATCAAGTGTGATGGCAGATCATTTGGGCTTTCAGCGTGGAGCCGGCCATATAAACCTGAACCATAGCAGCACAAACGGTAAGTTTAATATCAGTGCTTCTGTAAATTATACCAGTAGTCGTGATAATACGTTGCCTACCGATCTGACTATGTTTTATAACCTGGCGCCTAATATGCCATTGTACGATTCTACCGGTAAGCTGTATTGGTTTGATATGCAGCAAAATCCCGCCGCTTTTTTGTTGCGAAAATCGGAGGTCCGTACAAATAACCTGGCAACAAACAGTGTCATCAGGTATACTCTGCTGCCTGGTCTGAACATTAAAGCCAACCTGGGATATACCCGTACAGACATGAAGCAGACGCAGACCATGCCTGATGCCAGCTTTAATCCGATAACAACTACCGGAAGTCAATCCCTTTTTGGTTCTTCCAGCTTTGGATCTTATATCATAGAGCCACAGGCAGACTATACAAAGAAAATTGCAAAGGGCGACCTGCAGGTATTACTGGGGGGGAGCTGGCAGCAGAATCTCACGCAGGGACAGTCGGTAACAGCAAGTGGCTTTTCCAGCGATGCATTGCTGGAAGAGCAGAATGCTGCGAGCCAGATAACCCCACGCCCCTCTGTGTATTCTTTTTATCGCTACGCATCATTTTTCGGCCGGCTTAACTACAACTGGGACGGAAAATATATTGTGAATGCTTCCTTCCGCCGCGATGGTTCTACACGTTTTGCACCAGACAAACGATTTGGTAATTTCGGCGCCATTGGCGCCGCCTGGATATTCAGCAAGGAAGATTTCCTGAAAGATAACAGCTTCCTGAGCTTTGGTAAAATCAGGGGAAGTATTGGTAACTCCGGTAACGACAAGGTAGGGGATTATCAATACCTGGATAGCTGGTCATCTACATCTAACCCTTATAACGGCGTACCCGGCCTGGTACCTTCCCGTTTGGCAAATGGATTATTCCGTTGGGAAGAAAGTCATAAAAGAGAGATCGGCCTGGAGTTGGGCTTCCTGAGGGATCGTATCTTTTTTAATGCCAACTACTACTACAATATTTCCGATAACCAACTGGTGGATTTGCAGTTGTCACCCCAGGTAGGCTTTTCTTCCATTACAGCAAACCTGCCCGCCAGCGTGGTAAACCAGGGCTGGGAATTTGAAGTAAGCAGCACCAATATTTCAAGGCAGAACTTTACCTGGAAAACATCATTCAATATATCAATCCCTAAAAATAAGCTGAAGGAATACCCGGATTTTGAAGCTTCTGCTTATAAAGATACCTATGTGATAGGAGAGCCGTTGACTGTTGTAAGAGGATATAAATTCCTGGGTATAGATCCACAAACCGGCAAACCCCTGTTCTTCAGCAACAGCGGCGCCAGTACACCTGCCGAAAATGATGACTATGTTACCCTGGGTAATACGGATCCCAGGTTTTACGGCGGCTTACAGAACTCGTTTACCTGGAAAGGTATCAGCTTTGATTTTTTCTTACAGTTTGTAAAACAGGAAGGGCCTGGTATTAACTATGGCTACGGCAAAGCAGGTATAGGTACGTTTGCGAACCAGGACATCAGCGCACTGGATCGCTGGAAGAATAAAGGTGACGTGACTAATGTGCCGGGCGCCAGCGCCAGTGGCGGAACCGCAGATTTCAGAAATTATGCGCTCTCCTCCGCCAATTGGGGTGACGCTTCTTACATCCGCCTGAAAAATATTTCACTGCGATATGACTTATCGAAGTATACAAAGAAATGGAAGATGAATAATGTGAGTGTATATGCTTTGGCGCAAAACCTGCTCACCTTCACTAACTATAATGGTTTGGATCCTGAAACGCAGGGTATGAAAATGCCTCCGGTAAAATCCTATGTGATAGGATTACAGTTTGGGTTATAAAGAAATTTTCCTGTTCAGCAGATAATAAAAGATTTAACATGAAACGTATTCATATATTTTTAGCTGGCCTGATGATACTGAGTGCCAGTGCCTGCAACAAATACGTAGAAACGCCTTTGCCAAAGAATGAGCTGGTATCAGGTCTTGTTTTTACGGATGATAAAACGGCAACGGCAGCAGTCACTGGTTTGTACAGCGACATGAATGCCCTCAATTACCAGTTTGCCAATGTACTGGTGAGCTATCTGTCGGCGATGCAGGCAGATGAAATGTACTACTATACCGGGTATGCAGACTATGATGTATTCCGTGAAAACAGGTTGTTGCCCAGCAGCACCTTTCCACAACGGATGTTTGCAGCAGTATATGCTTACATTTATCAGACGAATGCCTGTATAGAAGGGCTTTCCGCTGCCACCGGTTTAACCGCCTCCGTGAAAAATCAGTTATTGGGAGAGGCTTACTTCACCCGTTCCTTCCTGTATTTCTACCTGGTAAATATGTATGGAGATGTGCCTATGATTACCAGTACAGATTATAAAGTCAATGGCGTAAAGCCACGTGCACCGCGCGCAGAAATATACGATATGATCATCGCTAACCTGAAACAGGCGGTGGAACTCATGGGGGATGATTATCCTACTGGTTTGCGGTTGCGTCCCAATAAAGCGGCATCCAATGCTTTGCTGGCCAGAACTTATCTGTATAATCAACAATGGGCGCTGGCAGAAGCTACCGCCACATTGGTGATCAGCGATAGCCGCTATTCCCTGTTGAAAGATTTGAATACCGTATTCCTCGCCAACAGCCAGGAAGCAATCTGGCAATTACAGCCGGTAAATGTGACTGGTGGTCGCAATACCTGGGAAGGTTTCACTTCTACTCCCGGCACGCCTACTGCCTCGGCTTTATTCAGACTGGACACCATCCAGTTGATCCGGAAATTTGAACCGAATGATCTTAGGCTTGCTAACTGGACAGGGTTTAGAAAAACTACTGCCGGCGCAACGTATTACTTCCCCTATAAGTATAAAGTAAGACTGGGAACAGTTGGTTCTATAACGGAGTATTCCATGGTGATGCGCGTTGCAGAACAATATCTTATTCGTGCTGAAGCCCGTATCCAACAGGGCAAACTGTCTGACGGACGTGATGACCTGGATGCAATCCGCAAACGTGCAGGATTGCCTGATCTGTCTACCTCCCTGACACAGCCTGCATTACTGCTGGCGGTAGAGCAGGAACGTAAAGTGGAATTGTTTGCAGAGTGGGGCCATCGCTGGTTTGACCTGAAACGTACCAAAAGATCAGACGCCGTGCTGGGGCCTGTCAAAGGCGCTAACTGGCAGTCTACTGATACATTGTACCCGATTCCTTCTGATGCTATCAGAACTAATGTTAACCTTACCCAGAATGAAGGGTACAAATAACCATCGTTCGCATGAAACATTTAATCCTGCTACATTTACTGGCGCTACTTGCCGTTAGTGAAACGTATGCACAACAGCGGGTGGTGATCACCCCGGAGTATCCGGAACGCGGTCAGACCGTTACGATTACCTACGATCCATCGRCGCCGGGAGCTACCATCCCGGCGTCCACCAACCCTGTAACCGTGGTGTTTTCGTATTCCAATTTTTACAACCAGGCATGGAGAATGAACATGCAGCGCAACGGCAATAAATGGACGACCTCCTTTGTGCTGGCTGACTATAGTACCTTCGCCACCTTTTACCTGGAAAGCGGAGAGGCGATTGATAAACCGGCAAAAGACAGGCATTATGAAATCACCGTTTTTAAAAATAAAATGCCGGTAAAAGATGTATCGCTTTATAAAGGATATAGCATGAGCGCGCAAATGGCGAAATCTCCATTGCTGGCGGATAAACAGGCCGCGCTTTACAAAGAAGAGCTGTCGCGTTATCCGGATAACTACGAAGCAAAATTGCGGCTGCTGATCTATCAAATAAATACCGCCAATACGCCTAAGGAAAAGGAACAACTCCGTATGCAAGCACACCAGGTGATCGCCGATAAATTTAATTCGGCGCCTACTAACAGGGGGAATATTAATAAGGTCACCATGGGCTACCTGATCATCGGTGAAAATACTCGGCTGGACTCTATCCGGAAAGTTATCCGTGAAAGCTATCCCGCCTCGGACGTAGGGAGAGAGCTCATGACCGAAGAAGTAGCCAAAGGAAAAGATACTGCGCGGCAGATCACCTTTTTTGAAAATGAACTGAAAAAAGAAACAGCAGCGAACAGTGAATCTTTTAGTGGCATGCATGACAAACTGTTTCAATATTACAGCGTAAAAAAGGATAGCAGCAAAGCATTGTATCACGCCCGTTTCATGACCAACGAAAAGGAGAACCCCTATAAGTTGCTCACCTGGCAGGAGATCGCGCAAACATTGCTGGATAACACTCTGGCGTTGGATAGTGCCAGCAGCTACGCACAACGTGCACTGGACAGTGTGGATAGTTATCCGGTAGGCGTGATCCGTTATTTTCCGGAAACAGGCTATATCTATCCTGCAGTAGATGATAGTACGCGGCAGGCAACGATTCATAAAGGCAGCGGACATTTATTATCTATGCTGGGACTGATCGCCATGAAACAGGGACAGCTTGCAACAGCAGATAAATACATGGAACAGGCAACAGATGAATATGCCGGCAAAGAAACACTGGATAATGCCGCTGCTTTTTATCAGCATACCAATAATGCCACCAAACTGGCACAGTTGGAGGTGTTCCGGAAAAAGATGCTGATAGCCAAAGTGAAAAAACAACGGATGAACAAACCAGCGCCACCCCTGAATACGTTTGTGGATATGAAAGGGCAGCCAGTATCCGCGGCATCGCTGAAAGGTAAGATCATCCTGATTGATTTCTGGGCTACCTGGTGCATTCCCTGTATGCAGGAAATGCCTTATCTGCAAAAGTTATATGATCAATACAAACAACATCCGGACGTGGTGTTTATGATCACTAACAGCGGCGCTAAGAATACCCTGGCAGATGCACAAGGCTGGAGCGGGAATAAGAAATATACTTTCCCGGTGTATTATAATACTGATCCGGCTGTAGGAGATAAGTTCAGGTTTAATATTATTCCTGCTTCCTATCTCATCAACAAAGAAGGTAACATCATTTTCACCAACATAGGATTTGAAGGACCAGAAGTAGAAGAGAAACTGAAGCAACAGCTGGAGATGCTGCTAAACGATTAATATCACCACTAATAATAGCCGGCCATTTTATGCGCAATACCCCGCATAGAATGGCCGGTTTCGTTTTAAAATACTTAAGCTATCACCACAACCACTCCAAAAGATTACCAGAAATTTGTGCTATCAAAAAAAGATAACAAAAATGGCAGCGAAAAATAAAATAGCCCTGGTAACGGGCGGTAGTCGTGGTTTAGGCAGGAATATGTCTTTACATCTTGCTAAAAACGGACATGATATCATTATCACTTATAAAAGCAACCAAACAGAAGCAGACAAAGTAGTAGGGGAGATACAGGCGCTGGGGCAAAAAGCAGCGGCTTTCCAGCTGGATACCGCTGATACAAAAGCATTCGATGCTTTTTTTGATACCGTATCCACTCATCTGCAGACAGCAACCGGCAGTGGCACTTTCGATTTCCTGGTAAACAATGCCGGCATTGATCGTGGATCCCTGATTCCACAAACAACAGAAGCAGACTTTGATGAATTGTATCAGGTGCATTTAAAAGGCGTATACTTCCTTACACAGAAGGCGTTGCCTTTCATTGCGGACAACGGTCGTATCATTAATCTTTCTACCGGACTGGCCCGTTTTGTAACTCCAGGTTATGCAGCTTATGCTTCCATGAAGGGCGCTATAGAAGTATTCACCAGGTACCTGGCGAAGGAAGTGGGTGTACGTGGCATTACTGCCAATGTAGTGGCTCCCGGTATTATTGAAACAGATTTTACCAAAGCCGTATTTGATCATGCGCCACAGGCCATTGCACATATCTCTGCTCAAACAGCGCTGGGACGTACCGGTGTGCCGGATGATATTGGCGGGGTAGTAGCTTTCCTGTGTACAGAAGAAGCGCGTTGGATTACAGCGCAGCGTATTGAGGCTTCAGGTGGGATGTTCTTATAAAGGGTACTATGAACTTGTAAAAAAGAACGACGGGAATCTTGTCGTTCTTTTTTATTTTTATAATAAAAAGCAAATGCCCGAATCCGCCGTACTAAAAAAGCTATATTTCCATAAAGCCGCCAGTGCTTTAATCATCAATGCCCCTTCTGAATATATCACGCTCATAGGTGATG